>CANHCY010000052.1 GCA_947459295.1 Chitinophagaceae bacterium | reverse complement strand
TACAATAGATACGGACAACCTGTATTTAAATCGGTGGGGTATGATAAAGCGTGGAATGGTCAGTACAATGGAAGTCCTCTACCCATTGGTACCTACTACTATATTATCAATCCTAAAAATGGACGAAAAATAATAACAGGCTCTGTTACGATTATAAAATAGTGAAAATGAAAAAAATAATATTCATATCCTTCATTTTTATACTGCCAATTATTAGTATGGCGCAACAGCGTCCTTATTATACGCAGTATATTTTAAATAATTTTTTAATCAACCCGGCACTTGCTGGTATTGAAAATTATTGGGATGTTAAAACTTCACATCGTATTCAGTGGCAAGGAGTGCAAGACGCACCGGTAACAACTTATTTAACTTTTCATGGGCCATTAAAAAAGAAGGGATATGAAACAGCTAATCCTACCAGTATGTCTGCGCCTGGTGAAAATCCAAGAGGTAGCGCTTATTGGCAAAACTATCAAGCACCAGAACCACATCATGGTGTTGGCTTTACGGTGTTAAATGATAAAACGGGCCCCCTCAATAGATTTGCTGCTTATGGTACGTATGCGTATCATAGAGGTATAGCTGCACAAACAACTTTATCATTTGGTGTTTCTGCAGGCATGACCAATTTAACATTAAACACAAGTAAACTTAATTTTGGTACAACCACCATTGATCCTGCAGTAGGAGCGAGCGGACTGATTAATACCATCAAACCAGATATCAGTGCAGGCTTATGGTTGTATTCAAATAATTATTTTGTGGGTTTATCGGCACAACAAATTGTACCACAAAATGTAGCTTTTTCAGACAATAAAGTTTACCTCACACAAGGTAAATTAGTGCCACATATTTTTTTAAGCGCTGGTTACAGATTACAAGTTTCTGAAGATTTAAGTTTGTTACCATCTGCACTCATCAGATACATTAGCCCATTACCGATAGGTATAGACATCAATACAAAATTGATGTATCAAGATTTAGTTTGGTTTGGGGGTTCTTACCGTTTTAAAGAAGGATATGCAGGGATGGTTGGATTTAATGTAAACAACAGTATTAATATTGGCTATTCTTACGACTTCGTAACTTCTACCTTAAATACGGTGAGTAGAGGAACGCATGAAATTTTAATTGGATTTCAGCTAGGCAATAAATATGGCGATTGGTGTCCTAAAAATTTATGGTAGTTGTGTAGGTTGCTCCGATAAATATTCAATAAGTAAGGCTTTATCATCATCAAATAATTCGAGCAGTAACTGCTTTACTTTAAATTCCTTTGCTTGATCCTTGGTATAATTTGCTTTGTAAATATGTTGTTTGGTACTCGTATCTCTTTTTACGATTCCTTTATCAAACATAATTTGCATAATTTTTAAAGTAGTGGTATAACCAGTTTTTGAAGCCAGTTTTTCATGTACTTTTTTTACGGATGCAGCACCTTCCTGCCATAGTATAGATAATATTTCAAACTCTTTTTCTGTTGGTTTTATATATTTTCCCATAGCCCATTTTGAATTACAATAGTACAAAAAAAATCCCTCCAAATGAGGAGGGATTTAATTACATATAAATTTAAAAGCTATTCTGGATTTGCCATTTTGATGTGCAAATAACTTTTGTATTTTTCATTTTGTTCTGGGGTAAGTGCCTTACCATTTACAGAAATGTTGCCGTTTTTAACTTCAATTTTTACATTGTCTTTTGGCGCTAAACCATCTTCTTGTAATGCTTGAACTAAAGTTTTAGAATCGGCACTCATGGTAACATTGTTAGCTGTATCTACAAGCGCTTTAGAAGTGTCTGTATTAATGATAGACATTTCGATAGGTTGAGATTTTGTAACAGTATTACTTGATGTCGGGTGCATTTTAGCTAGCGTTGGTGCAATAACTAATGATACAATTGACATGAGCTTAATTAAAATGTTCATCGATGGACCTGAAGTATCTTTAAATGGATCACCCACAGTATCACCAGTAACTGATGCTTTGTGTGGTTCAGATTTTTTATAGAACATCTCACCATTAATTTCAACACCTTTTTCAAAAGATTTTTTAGCATTATCCCAAGCACCACCAGCGTTGTTTTGGAAAATTCCCATTAACACACCACTTACAGTAGCACCCGCTAAGAAACCACCTAAAGCTTCTGGGCCTAATAAAAATCCTACTAATAAAGGAGATACGATGGTGATGGCACCAGGTAACATCATTTTTTTAAGAGACGCTTCTGTAGAAATCGCCACACACTTATCGTATTCTGGTTTACCAGTACCTTCCATGATACCAGGGATGGTACGGAACTGACGACGCACTTCTTCAACCATTGACATAGCCGCTTCACCCACCGCTCTAATAGCTAATGATGAGAAGATGAAAGGAATCATACCACCTACAAATAATGCAGCTAATACATCTGCTTTGTAAATGTCGATATGCTGATTGTCAGGCATTGCAACACCCACAAAAGCAGCAAATAATGCAAGAGAAGTTAACGCTGCAGAAGCAATGGCAAAACCTTTACCACTTGCTGCCGTTGTGTTACCTACTGCATCTAAAATATCTGTTTTTTCACGAACCTCAGCTGGTAGTTCACTCATTTCTGCAATACCACCCGCGTTATCAGCGATTGGACCAAATGCATCAATAGCAAGTTGCATACCAGTTGTAGCCATCATACCAGCAGCAGCAATTGCTACTCCGTATAAACCTGCACAATAGAATGAACCAAAAATACCAGCAGCTAATACTAAAATTGGTAAGAATGTAGATTCCATACCAATTGCTAAACCACCAATAATATTTGTTGCGTGACCTGTGCTTGATTGTTTAATAATACTTAAAACTGGACGCTTACCCATAGCAGTGTAATACTCAGTAATGATGCTCATTAAAACACCTACTACTAAACCAACACCAATCGCACCCATTACACCATTTCTTGAAAATTCTAATCCACGTAAGTACATGGTTTCAGGTAAAACATTACCTACTAAGAAATAACAAACGATTGCTGTTAAAACCATAGAACCATAGTTACCCATGTTGAGTGCGTTTTGCACAGTTGCCGTATTTAAACCAGCTTTATCGCTAATTCGTACGAACATAGTACCAATGATCGATAAGATAATACCGATACCTGCAATTAACATAGGCAATAAAATAGGAGATAAGCCACCAAAAGCATCCAATAAAGGAGCTTTGTTAGCACCCGTAACTTCTTGACCTAATACCATTGTTGCTAAAACGGTTGCAACATAAGAACCAAATAAATCGGCACCCATACCAGCAACGTCACCAACATTGTCACCTACGTTATCTGCAATTGTAGCAGGATTACGCGGATCATCTTCAGGAATTCCAGCTTCAACTTTACCAACTAAATCAGCTCCAACGTCTGCTGCTTTGGTATAAATACCACCACCAACACGCGCAAATAAAGCGATAGACTCAGCACCTAAAGAGAATCCAGTTAAAATTTCTATCGTACGTAACATTCCTTCAGCATCACCATCTGGTGAGAAGTAATGTTTTAAAATCAAAAACAAACCGCCTAAACCTAATACGGCTAAACCAGAAACACCCATTCCCATTACAGATCCACCTGTAAATGATACTTTTAGCGCACGTGACAAACTTGTTTTAGCAGCTTCTGCAGTACGAACGTTTGCCTTAGTTGCAACCTTCATACCAATGTAACCAGCAGTTGCACTAAACACAGCACCAATGATAAAAGCAATGGAGATACTCCAATGGCTTGATTCATTTGAATTTGCCATGAAGCCAAGTAATAAGGCAACAATTACCACAAAATAGCCTAGGATCTTCCATTCTGCTTTTAAAAATGCCATAGCACCTTCAGCAATGTAGTCACTGATTTCTTTCATTCTTGGGTTACCAGCATCTTGCTTAGATACCCATAAAAATTTAACGAGTGTGTAAAGGAGACCTATAAGTCCCATCGCCGGAACGGCATAAAACAACATGTTGTTCATAATCGATTGGATCTAGTAAAAAATTAGATTTTAAAAGTCTGCAAAAATAAGGGTAATTGGCTAAAAATCACCCAAATTGGCCCCTGTTTGTATAAGTTTTTGGTTCTTTTTGGTATTATTCGGCTAGTGTCGTAGAATCAAATCCTTTTAAAAAGGAAGCGGCTATGTTCTTGGCTTTGTATATATTACGATTAAATCTATTTCCTAATACGATAATAGTAGCCGTATCCTTGATAAAGCGAGTAAACACAGCATTGTTACCGTGCCACCATCCGTTATGGTATATGATTTTTTGATCTGGCTGAATCAGCATACGCCAACCTAGTCCATAATTATGAATAGAAGGCTTGTCATTACTTCCTGGCTCAAATGCCATTTTCAAGGTTTTTTGTTTGATATAGCTTCCTTTATACAAAGATTGATCCCACAATAAAAGATCACGAACTGTACTATATATATTTTTATCACCATATATACAGTCAAATTTTTCAATTAAATATGGCTTATTGTCCGCATAGTAAGAAGGCTGATAGTTGTTTGCATCTTTTTGCGAAAAAACATAGGTATGCTTCATACCCAAGGGGGCAAAAATTTCTTCTTTTAAATAAGTGGGATAGTCTTTGCCTGTTAATTTTTCAATAATAAGAGCTAATAAAGCAAAATTGGTATTTGAATAATTAAACGAACGGTTTGCTGCAAAATTTACCGCAGGCTTATATTTAATAATAAAATCTAATATGTCTTGGTTGTTTACAAGTCCTTGTTTTACAACCACTGGTAATTTTATGGTTTTGGTTTTTTGAACCCACTTACCCTTTTTTCCTTTCACCCTATATGTTTGGACTTGTTTGTCAACCATAAAATAGGCATAATTGTTGATACCACTTCTGTGGTTTAAGAGCATTCGGACTGTGATAGCTGAATATGGAAAATTAGGTAGATAATGAGACACAAATTGATCTAGATCGATTTTACCTTTCTCCCATAGTTTTAAAATCGCCACAGCAGTAAAGGTTTTAGAGGTAGATGCTATATGAAAAGGGGAGGCAGAAGTGATCGCTGATTTAGACTTGAAATCATAAAATCCTTGGTAGTCTTCAAATAAAATCTCGCCATTTTTAGCCACTAAAATTGATCCATTAAAGTCATGCTTTCCAAGTATGTCTTGGTAAGATGCACGAATTTGACCTTGGTATTTTTCTTTAAAGGAAGAATCAGTAAAACCTTGCAAATCATTATTAGTGACACCCTGCTTAGGTTTAGCGCCGCAGGCTATTAATATAAAGAAGAAGCAAAAAGCATATAAAAATTTAGCAATCATATGTTAGTTTTCAATTGTTGCTAAAATATCACAATAATCCTTTCTGGGTTCAAACGTGAATAACTGTTGTGGAATCTAAATTTTCTACACACAATTGCTTAAATTTGCAAACATGAGTAAGCTAGCATTAACCAGTTTCCCAAAAGAAAAAATTAATATTTTATTTCTAGAAAATATTAGTGAAAAGGCAGTCCAACAATTTAAACAGAATGGATATGCCAATGTTAAAAAAATAGCTGGTGCGCTTTCTGAAGACGAATTAATTAAAGAAATAAAAGATGTTCATCTAATTGGAATTCGTTCAAAAACTCAAATTACCGCTAAAGTTTTAGCTGCTGCAAAAAAATTACAAGCCATTGGTTGTTTTTGTATCGGCGTCAATCAGGTTGACATTAAAGCAGCTACCAAAAAAGGTGTGGTGGTTTTTAACGCACCTTATAGCAATACCAGAAGTGTTGCAGAACTCGTGATTGGTATTTCTGCCATGCTTATTCGACGCATCTCAGATAAAAATATAGCCGCGCACAAAGGTATTTGGATGAAAGAAGCCAAAGGTAGTTTTGAACTACGCGGAAAAACTTTAGGTCTTGTAGGTTATGGAAATATAGGATCTCAAGTTAGTGTGTTAGCAGAAGCGATTGGAATGAAAGTGATGTTTCATGACACCGAAACAAAACTTCCATTAGGTAATGCGGTACCTGCAAAAAATTTAAAAGAATTACTAACTGCTTCCGATATTGTTTCATTACACGTTCCTGAAACAGCACAAACAAAAAATTTAATCAATAAAACCAACCTTAAATATTTTAAGAAAGGTGCGTTATTATTAAACTATGCAAGGGGAGAAGTGGTAGACCTCAAAGCATTAGCAGAAGCCATTAAAGAAGGTCTTATTGGAGGCGCTGGCATTGATGTGTTTCCAGTAGAGCCAGAAAAAAATGGAGATGCATTTACAACACCATTACAAGGTTTACCCAATGTTATTTTAACACCACATATTGGAGGCTCCACCGAAGAAGCACAACAAAATATTGGCGAAGACGTAAGTATTAAATTATTTCAATACTTAGAACGCGGTATCACTAATGGTTCACACTCTGTTCCAGCAATTGCGTTACCACCTGTAGAAGGTGCACACCGATTATTACATATGCACAACAATGTGCCTGGCGTGTTAAGTGCTATTAATACGGCACTTTCTAAAAACAATATCAATATTGTGGGTCAATATTTAAAAACCAATGAAGAAATTGGATATGTTGTTTTAGATGTAGATACTAAATTATCTAAACGTGCACTTGAACTTTTAAAAGAAGTAAAAGATACCATTAAAGTAAGAATGCTGTATTAATTTACAGATCAAATTTTACGCGATTGCTGCAAGCATGGTTTTTATATCTGCTGTATCAACTAACATATTTGGTAAATTTTCCTGCATCGATTCTTTTACAAATTGCATATTGGTAGGCACTACTTTTCTTGCCGACGAATGAAATTCTTTTGCATTTGTTACCTGCTTTATATGTCCAATATTATTACCTCTAACGCCACTGCCTGGCATTATAATAATTTGATCACCAGCTTCTTGTACAAGTTTTTGCAGGAGCGCTAAAGCATCTGGTGCACTTGGTACTTGACCACTGGTTAAAATTCTTTTACAACCTGTTTCAATAATATCATGCAGGCCGCGTATCGGATCATTACATCTGTCAAACGCGCGGTGAAATGTAACTTCCATGGGTGCAGCTAGTTGAACAAGCTCTTTGGTGCGCTCTTTATCGATACTGCCATCAGGTAATAATAAACCAATAACAACACCTGCAAAACCAAGTTCTTTGCATAAACGGATATCGTTTTTCATCACGTCAAACTCTGCGCGCGTATATAAAAAATCACCACCACGAGGTCTTATAATTGGAAAAACAGGAATTGAAATAGTAGATGACACCACACTTAAAGTTCCATAAGATGGGGTAGTACCTCCCTCATTTGGATTTTCACAAAGCTCTAGACGGTTGGCACCAGCGGCTTCTGCCTGTATGGCCGATTCAATATTAAAAACTGCTACTTCAAGCATGTATAAAAGATTTGTAAGCGTAAATTTAAAGAATGTGTTTTCCGTCTACTAAAATATTAGAATCATCTGCGGTACATACAGCAAAATTGAAACCTTTTTGAATGCAGTAGCCACCATATTCACCACGCTTATTAATGGCAATAAAACCTACTTGAATATCACGCGCTTTATCGCCTTTGATTTTTATAATTCGTTCTACCGCTTTTTTACACGCTTGTTCTGGAGAATTACCCATGCGCATAAGTTCAACTACTAAATGTGATCCGCAAATACGAATTACATCTTCGCCCTGACCAGTGGCTGTTGCAGCACCAATTTCATTGTCTACAAATAAACCCGCACCAATAATAGGAGAATCACCAAGTCGTCCACGCATTTTAAATCCCATACCTGATGTGGTACAGCTGCCACTTAAATTTCCATTTGCATCTAATGCCACCATACCAATGGTATCATGATTCCAATCACCATTTTCTAATTTGTTAGGGGCAAATGCCGATTGTGATTTTAAATTGTTGCCAGAATTTTCAATATTAATAACAGGCTTGTATTCACTTTTTTCGAGCCATTTTTTATAAGAACGCTCAGCGTCTGGAGATAATTTTTCTGATTCTAATGGAAATCCTTCTGCTACCGCAAATTGTTGTGCACCAGAGCCAACGAGCATCACATGGGGCGTTTTTTCCATCACACGTCTGGCCACAGAAATCGGATGTTTAATTCGCTCCAAAAATGCCACAGATCCACAATTTGAAAATTCGTCCATAATACAGGCGTCGAGGGTCACATAACCATCACGGTCTGGATTGGCGCCAAGACCCACACAACAGTTTTGGCTATTTTCAGTAACCATTACACCTTGCTCAACAGCGTCGATGGCTCGGCCACCATTTTTTAAAACTGCCCAAGCGGCTTTATTGGCATTTAAACCTTCGGCCCAGGTAGAAATTACAATGGGCTTTTTACCAGCCGGATTACCTGACTTACTGGTGAAGCCAGAAAATGTGATGGCTGATAAACCAATTGAACTGAGTTCTAAGAATTTACGACGTTGTAACATGGAGGTAGATTGTGTTAGGGTATAATGAGATTCAAATATAACTAATATAGACTCAATTAAGATTAGCTAATGATGCGTCAATATTGACAGCTTATGTTTGTTTTAGATCTATTATTTTATCCTATAATTAATATTATGTTAAATAGATAGTTTGAACAAACAAAGCTTCTAGTCTACGCTGCCAAATGAAATGTCTTAATATTGCGCATGCATATTCTGATTGTAAACAATACTTCTATCCCAGTTCAAAAATACGGTGGCACCGAAAGAGTTATCTGGTGGCTTGGTAAAGCGCTGGTTCAGTCAGGCCATCAGGTTTCATATTTGGTTGCCCCAGGATCAAGTTGCGAATTTGCAAACGTATATGCTTACAATGAATCTGTACCATTTAATAGTCTAATCCCAGACGGTATTGATGTGGTGCATTTAAACCATCATGTAAACGAGATTCCCAAAATCCCCTATATCCAAACCATGCATGGAAATTTAAACCATGCAATGGAATTAGACCTGAATACCGTGTTTGTATCTAAAAATCATGCTGCCAGGTTTGGCTCTGATTGTTATGTACACAATGGAATTGACCCAATGGATTATGGGACGCCCGTTTTACATCAAAATGCCGTTAAAAACTATTTTCACTTTTTAGGTGACGCAGCCTGGCGCGTTAAAAACGTTAAGGGTGCTATCCAAATAGCCAAAATGGCCCATCAAAAATTAAGGGTTGTTGGAGGTGTTCGTTTTAATTTTAATCAGGGCATTCGACTAACATTTGATACCCATGTTAGATTTGATGGCATGCAAGGTGGAAAGGAAAAAAATGAAATTATTAAATACTCAAAGGGGCTTATTTTTCCTGTACGATGGCATGAACCCTTTGGACTTGCACTTATAGAAAGTTTATATTTTGGCTGTCCAGTATTTGGCACCCCTTATGGTTCTTTACCAGAAATTATAATTCCTGAGGTTGGTTATTTAACAACAACAGCATCAGGGTTAGCTGATGCTGTTGTACATGTAAATGATTTTAATAGAAAGAAATGTCACGAATATGTGATGGAAAACTTTACACATATTCAGATGATGGCGTCTTATGTACGCCTCTATCAAAAAGTATTGAATGGTGAAAAACTGAACCAAAAGGCCCCTACTTTACAATCCATTCAAAATGATAAGTTTTTACCGTTTAACTAAACAGATTGTTAGTTAAAAGAATTTTGCAAAGCATCATACTGTTTGTATTTAGCTTCGTACATATCGTATTTTTGTGGGTCCTTACCTCTAAATTTATTTCTTTTGATTTCGTATAAATTAGTCAGATAACGAACACAGTTATTTAATAAATTATTATCTCTTTTTGTTTTTTCTGACTTATCTTTTAATGCTGCAAAAGCTTTTTCAAGTGCGTCAACTGACAAGTCAATATTCTTTTGAATATCAACATCAAGATCCTGATTTTGTTTCTTTATAGATGCCTGTGCTGCAGCTAATTTATCTGCTGCCGCTTTATTTACAGCAGCTTTAGCTTGCGGTGTTTTTGCTGCCGCTTTTTTAGCAGCAAACTCTTCTTCGTTAGCAGTACTAATAGAACGCAGTGTTCTGATATTTGTACTTACTTTATCGTCATACTCTCCAAAAATATTATAATAAATTACGCCCACGTTAAAAATTGCAGCAGCATTTGCACTATTTAATTGGTATGCTTTTTGAAATGCTTCGGCAGCTTTAAGGGTGTATTTCACTTGTGTTGCACTGTCCAAATCTTTCTCTTTGTTTTTTACATTCACAAACAAGTCACCAAAACGTAAATATTTTTCTTCGGTTAATTTGCCAGCAGCATCTTCAGTGTCATATAAAGAAGTTTTTTTCGCTAAATCATAATTGGTGTCAATAAAATCAATTTCATATTCGTCCCAAGCTTCTTTAGGATAAATTTCTTTTCCAATGGCTAGGTAATTAAAAAATGATGCTTCAATATTAGTTTTAGTGAAGTGTTGCGCTAGAAAACGATATAAATCTAAATAGATGGCTTCGTTTACTTTACTGTCTGCTAAACGTGAATAAAACTTTGCAGCATCATCCATTTGATTTGCATTTTGATACGCATATCCTGCATATAATAAAGCCGTAGTATCCATTGTTAAAGTTGGCGAAGCTGCCCATTTATTTTGAATAATGATATCAATGTATTTGATGGCAATTACAAAATTTTCAGCTGCAGGTAACCAAGATTTTTCGTTGAAAACATTTACACCTAATTGAAAATAAGTAGCATACATATCAAAATATGGTTCTACCCCGCCCAATTCTTTTATTTTAGTAAAACCAGCATCCATAGACGCATATTTTTCTAGTGCAGCAGCAGCTACTTGACTAGCGTTTGGATATTTTGCACGCAAAGCAGCATCTTTAAATAAAGCCGCATAAATACGAGCCTGGTAGTAATACAATTCAGGTTTGTCTTTTGCTTTAGGGTCATTAGCTAGTTTATCAATTTCAGTTTTAGCATCTTCCCATTTCAAGATTCCAACAGCAATTTTTACCTTTTTGAAATCTTGGGCTATTGATATTTGTGCAACAGCAGCAAATAAAAGCACTAATAAAATCTTCTTCATAACTGGAGTTTTATTAAATAATAAATTTATTAATTAGTAATTGTATTATCTGATTCACCTTGAACATCAGTAGCATCATCTGAAGAGTTAGCCTCTGTATCAGTATCTGAAGCAGCATTTTCAGCACCTTCTACAATACCTTCAACACCTTCTAATGCTACTTCAATATCTTCCTCAGCTTCTTCAATTTGAGAAATAGCAGCAATTTCATCACCCTCATCAATTCTGATCAGTTTAACGCCTTGTGTTGCTCTTCCAGCTTCTCTAATATCTTGTATGCCAGTTCTGATGGTTACACCAGACTTACAAGTGATAATCAGATCTTCTTTTTCGGTTACGTATAAAATACCAACTAGGCTTCCTGTTTTATCGGTAACGTTAATGGTTTTTACGCCCTTACCACCTCTATTGGTAATACGGTATTCATCGATAGGTGTACGCTTACCATAGCCTTTTTCACTTACTACTAAAATAGTACGGGTAGCATCTTCTTTGTTTACACAAATCATACCTACTACTTCGTCTTTTTCGTCATCTACTTCAATACCGGTTACACCAATGGCACCACGTCCAGTAGCACGCACTTTAACTTCTTCGAACCTAATAGCGCGACCAGATTTTAAAGCCAACATAATTTCTGAAGCACCATCTGTCATGCGCGCTTCTAGTAATTCGTCACCTTCATTAATGGTAATAGCATTTACGCCATTAGCTCTTGGTCTACTAAAATCTTCGAGAGAAGTTTTTTTGATGATACCTTTTTTGGTACAAAGTATGATATAGTGATTTTGAACAAAATCTTTATCCGCTAATTTTTTAACCTCGATAATTGCTTTTACTTTATCGTCTGGCGGAATTTGAATGAGGTTTTGAATGGCGCGTCCTTTAGATTGTTTTTCACCTTCAGGAATTTCATATACACGCAGCCAAAAACATCTACCTTTTTCGGTAAAGAACATCATGGTATCGTGTGTAGAAGCCACAAATAAATGCTCTACATAATCTTCCTCTCTGGTTTTAGAACCTACAGCACCCCTACCGCCACGTCTTTGTTGACGGTACTCGGTTGCAGAAGTGCGCTTGATATAACCTAAATGAGAAATGGTGATGACCACGTCTTCATCTTCAATTAAATCTTCGATACGCATTTCATCTGCGAGGTATTGTATTTCACTTTTACGAACATCACCAAATTTTTCTTTTACTTCTAGTAGTTCGGTTCTGATAAGCGCATAACGTAAATCTTCTGAAGCAAGTAATGCTTTAAGATCTTTGATGGTATTAATTAAACCATTGAATTCTTCAATGATTTTATCACGTTCCATACCTGTTAATCGTTGTAAACGAAGTTCTAGTATTGCTTTTGCTTGCGCTTCAGATAAACCGTCTTCTTGTTTGTATAACTGACTGGTTACTTCATCAAACATTTCTTGCTTGAGCATCCAGCGTTCTGCTTTACTGCGTGCAATTAATGTATCTTTTGCTTCATCTGGTGTTCGACTAGCTCTAATAAGTGCAATCACTTCATCTAAATGATCAAGCGCTTTTAAATAGCCTTCTAAAATATGTGCACGCTCTTCTGCTTTTTTAAGTTCGAATTTAGCGCGGCGAATAACCACTTCCATTCTAAACTCGATGAACTCTACAATTAAATCGCGGAGGTTCATGATTTTAGGCTTGCCTTTTGTTAGAGCAACGTTGTTAATACCATAGCTTGTTTGAAGCTCGGTAAATTTATATAACTGATTGATAACAACCTGTGCAACTGCATCACGTTTTAAATCGAGTACGATACGTGTTCCTTCACGTTTGTTACTTTCGTTGTTAACGTTAGAAATACCTTCGATGGTTTTATCGTTAACGAGTTGTCCAATACGGTCTGTTAAGTTATCACGGTTTACTTGGTAAGGAACTTCCGTAATTACGATTTGCTCTCGACCGCTTTGTTTGGTGTCAACCTGGCATTTACCACGCAATACCACTCTACCACGTCCAGTAAGTAAACCTTGCTTCACCCCTTCCATTCCAAAAATCACACCGCCTGTAGGGAAATCTGGCGCTTTAACATGCGTGATTAATTCTTCTACGGTAATGTCTCTGTTGTCAACGTATGCAACACAACCATCTATCACTTCACTTAAGTTGTGCGGCATCATATTGGTAGCCATACCTACGGCAATACCAGAAGAACCATTTACCAAAAGTTGCGGAATACGCGTTGGTAAGACAGTAGGTTCTTTTAAAGAATCATCAAAGTTGAGTTGAAAATCAACGGTATCTTTTTCGATATCGTCAATCATAGCTTCTGCAATTTTTTGAAGACGCGCCTCTGTGTAACGCATTGCAGCTGGTGGATCACCATCTTGGTTACCAAAGTTACCCTGACCATCTACAAGCGTATAACGCATAGTCCAATCTTGCGCCATACGAACAAGGGTATCGTAAATAGAAGCATCACCGTGTGGGTGAAACTTACCCATTACTTCCCCAACAATACGGGCAGATTTTTTATAAGGCTTGTTGAAATTATTGCCAAGCTCATTCATGGCAAATAAAACCCTGCGGTGTACAGGTTTAAAACCATCACGCGCATCAGGTAACGCACGACCAACAATCACAGACATCGAG
>CANHCY010000051.1 GCA_947459295.1 Chitinophagaceae bacterium | reverse complement strand
TTGAAAAAAAAATTTTTTATTTCGTTATTTTCCCCATTACAAACCAGTGTTCGGATTTTATCTGTTTTTAAGCCCTAAAAACCTACTTTTGAATCCTAAAAAATATACCACTATGTCTTACGAGATTACAGGAAAATTGGTTGCAAAATTTGACATTGTTCAGCGCACAGAGACCTTTAAAACTAGGGAATTTGTGATAGAAAAGACCGAAGACATTGGAGGTCGTACCATTACTAATTACATAAAATTTCAATGTGTTCAGGACAAGACAGCCATGCCCGACAAGTACAACCTTGGGGACGACGTTCGCGTTCAGTTCAATATCAAGGGAACCAAGTGGGTAAAAGAGGGTAAAGAAAATTTTATTACAAATTTGGACGCATGGCGTATGGAAGGGGTCAAATTAGGCCAAGACAACGCTAATGCCAACGAATATTTTGATATGCCGCCTTCGCAAGACGCGGTAGACGACCTTCCATTCTAATGCAAAAGCAAGTACAATTAAAAGTTACGCCTTCGGAAGCTGCAGATCCTGCTATTTTAAAGCAGTTTGTAGCAAATGCAGGTGGGCATAGCATTACAGCCGTTACAGGCTTTCATATTCTTAAAAAATCAATAGATGCCAGAAGCAGCAAACAAGTATGGATTAACCTTACTTTACAGGCATTTATTGACGAGCCGTTTACGCCCAGAACCCTTGCCCCTATTCGCTTAATAGACGTTACCAATGCCAAAAACAAGGTCATTATAATAGGTGCAGGTCCAGCGGGCCTATTTGCGGCCTTAAAATGCCTAGAACTTGGCATAAAGCCTCATATAATAGAAAGGGGCAAAGAAGTTAGATCGCGCCGAAGGGATTTGGCCGCACTAAATAAAGAAGGGGTTGTTAATCCAGAAAGTAATTATTGTTTTGGAGAAGGTGGCGCAGGTACGTATTCTGATGGTAAATTATATACGAGAAGTAACAAGCGCGGCGATATTAACCGCATCCTTCAACTACTCGTACAACATGGCGCCGAAGAACAAATACTCTACAACGCCCATCCACATATAGGCACCAATAAACTGCCTCAAATTATTCAGGCCATGCGTACCCAAATTTTAGACGCCGGTGGCATGATAGAATTTGAGCAAAAAATGGTGGATTTTACTGTAGAAAATGGAGTGATCAAATCGGTGCAAACACAAAATGGCAATACCATTACAGGAGACGCTGTCGTGCTTGCTACCGGACATTCTGCAAATGATATTTTTGAACTTTTAAGCCGTAAAAAAATAGCGATTGAAGCAAAACCTTTTGCACTAGGCGTAAGAATAGAACATCCACAAGAAATTATAGACCGGGTTCAATACCACTGCATATTAAGAGATGAGCATTTACCGCCTGCCTCCTATGGACTTGTAGAGCAAGTGCATGGCAAAGGCGTATTTAGTTTTTGCATGTGCCCAGGTGGCATTATTGCGCCAGCAGCTACCAGTGCAGGACAGTTGGTGGTAAACGGTTGGAGCCCAAGCAAAAGAAACAATCCGTATGCCAATAGTGGCATGGTGGTAGAAGTGCAAAAACAAGATGCACTCGATTATTTTAAAGAAGCAAGTCATAAAAAATTATTGGAATCCATGTTTCCAATGGCGACAATAAGTGATCTTGAAAACGACCCGCTTTTACTCCTTTATTTTCAGGCCATGGTAGAGAAAAAATCTTTTGATGCAGGTGGCGGAAAATTTGTAGCCCCTGCCAATCGAATGGTAGATTTTTCTAGTAATAAAACGTCTACTACACTAGCTAGTTGCAGTTATCTTCCCGGATTAGCCGCGCATAATTTAGAAAACGTACTACCCAATTTTATTAGAAAAAATTTACAAGACGCATTTGTTGTTTTTGGCAAAAAAATGAAAGGGTATTATACCAATGAAGCGCAGGTAGTAGCCACAGAAAGCAGAACATCCTCTCCAGTAAGAATTCCTAGAGATGCAGACACACTAGCGCATCCAGGCGTAAGTAACTTATATCCTTGTGGTGAAGGCGCTGGTTATGCAGGTGGTATTGTAAGCGCTGCCATGGATGGCGAACGCGTTATTGATGCTATCTTTTTAAAGCACGTAAAAAGCCATCTTTAACGAGCGCATTTTGCTGATAGGCGCCCAACTCTTTTTGTAAGTCTTGTGCTAAAGAAGTGTTTTCAAATGCAGACAAATCTGGCTTACCAGCGTCTACCCAAGCAGTATACCAAAAATCAGCAATTAAATTAGCAGACTCAACAAGTCTTTCATTCACTGTATTTTTTAATGCGATACCGTATGCTTTTGCAAATTGGGGTGTGTAGGCTTTTGTTTCTTTTCCGTACCACATTTTCATTTCAAACTTATCCGCTTCCGTAAAATTTTTAGAAACCGCACGTTCCGTTTCTAGCATATGATCAATCATACCAAAACCCTTACGCACCGCAATCCATATAGCAGTTTGCGGAGAAGTTAAATAAGTGGCTTTATGGTTCGTGTATAAATTGTATTGCGCTATTTCAATATCAGGCACCGTTGATTCCCATAAACTATGCATGCCTTTTTGTCCCGTTAATTGTCCATCATAATTTACCGTGGTATGAAGTGGCACGTGCGCATCTCCAATATAGTGTCCTAAATCGGCGGCATAAAACAAAATACTGTCTTTGTTTTTTTGCTTAAAGGCCTCCGTTAATTTAGACTGCATATAAATAATATGATACGGCACATAGCCATATTTGATGAGTGAATCTTTGGTAAAGAGGGCAACTGCTTTACTCCACTCTTCAGGCATTTTATTAGCAGCATCAGGGCCAAACATTTCAAAATCAATAAAGTGTTTGGTAGCTTCTGTAGGATCTGAATTTCTACGCTGATCGGGCCTTACGGCGTCAGCTACTACTTTATCGATATGGGTATAAAAAAAGGATTGTAGAGGAGCAGGCAGTTCATATACCGCAAGCTGATGAATGGTTTTATGCACTAAAAAACCCCAGCTACTTCCTACAATTAGAATGCTTATTAAAACTACTGATACAATAAGGCTGCGTGTTAATTTCATTTTATGTATGTATTTACGCCTACGAAAGTAAGATTTTTGGTAACCGCTTGTCATTAAAAAATACCTTACCTAAAAAATAAAGGCGCTTGCTCTTATAATTCATAATTTTAATGTTCAAAGCTGAACCCCTATGCACAATATTTTAGAGTTAAAGAACCTTCAAAAACATTACGCCACTCAAAAAGCGGTGGATGACGTTAGTTTTTCTATCGAGCGAGGAAGCATTTTTGGCCTTCTGGGCCCAAATGGAGCCGGCAAAACAACATTACTCCGCATGATAACGGGTATTTTTTATGCTGATAGTGGCGAATTGCTGTTTGATGGCAAACCCTTTGATCCACAAAACGACTTTGTGCACATTGGTTATATGCCAGAAGAACGAGGCTTATACAAAAAAATGAAAATTGGGGAGCAAGCGATGTACCTGGCACAATTAAAAGGCCTTAGCAGATCAGAAGCTTTAGAAAAAATAAAATTCTGGTTCAAGAAGTTTGAAATGGAGAGCTGGTGGAATAAGAAAGTAGAAGACCTGAGTAAAGGAATGAGTCAGAAACTACAATTTGTAACCACTGTTTTACACGAGCCTAAACTGATTATACTAGATGAACCATTTAGTGGACTAGACCCCTTAAATGCCAATTTAATTAAAGACGAAATTTATGGCCTCGCGCAAAGAGGAAGTACCATTATCTTTTCGACCCACCGCATGGAACAAGTAGAAGAAATTTGCGACCATATCATACTCATGAACCTCGGTAAAAAAATTTTAGATGGCACAGTTACAGATGTAAAACAGCAGTTTAAAGAAAATAAATTTAATGTGCAGTTTAAGGGTCAACCAACAGCGCTCGTAAGCCCTATTTTTACCATTGAGCATCAAGAAAAGCAACAGCTTATTCTAAAAATCAATGAAGGATACAATAGCAATCATGTGCTTAATTATTTATTACAGCAAGATGTTCTAATTGAACGATTTAATGAAATCTTACCTTCTTTGAATGACATATTTATCCATTTAGTAGAAGGCAGCAAAGCCACTACCAGAGCTTTTCAAAACAATTAATTTACACACCCCATGAATAAGATATTTTTAGTTGCGAGCAGAGAATTTAAAACAAGGGTTCAAAAGAAAACTTTTCTTTTGAGTACCATTGGACTTCCTATTTTAATTTTTGGCTTTTACGCCCTCATGATTTATTTCCAGGTTAAAACCACCGATGATTTTAAGGTAGCCGTAAGCGACCAATCAAAATTATTCAACGGAAAAATTGATGATAAAAAAAGCACCGAAGTGATTTTTAGTTTTATAGATGCAGATACCGCTGCCCTCAATAAAAAATTAAACAATCAAGAATACGACGCATATTTATTTATTCCAAACGGCTACAACTTACAAAGCGGCGAACCTCAAATTGCGTTTAGATCCAGCAAGGCACTTGGTTTAATGACTAGAGAAAAAATTGAGAACAGAATCAATAACGCATTAGAAGAAAAGAAGCTACTCGCGCTTAATATTTCAAAAGGACAACTAGACAGCGCAAGGCTTGAAAACAATGCCATTAGTTTTTCTACCAATGATGGCAAAAAAGACAATGAAACAAAAGTGGGTATTAGCTATGCAGTAGGTATGATTGCAGGCTTTTTGATTTATATCATTTTATTTGTTTACGGCACGATGGTAATGCGTGGTGTGATGGAAGAAAAAGTAAGTCGTATAGCAGAAGTGATTGTAAGTAGTGTAAAGCCATTTGAGTTAATGCTGGGTAAAATATTTGGTATCGGTGCAGTAGGTCTAATTCAGTTTATTATTTGGATAGTGCTCGTGTTTGGCTTACAATTTTTAATTCCTGTGCTATTCCCGGATGTAGCTGCACAAATGCAATCAGCTCCTATTCAACCAGGTGCAATGGGCGCTGCAACGGCAGTAAAAGAATCTGGTGCATTACAAGGTATTATGTCCGGATTAGCTGAAATTAATTTCACACTTATTATTGGATGCTTTGTATTTTACTTTTTAGGCGGCTATTTTATGTATGCAGCACTTTTTGCAGCGGTAGGTAGCGCAGTAAATGAAGACCCACAAGATGCACAAAGCTTATTATTACCTATTATGATGCCAATCATCTTTGCAATGGTTATCATGACCAAAGCAGTAAATGATCCTAATAGCACACTGGCCATATTTGGCAGCTTGTTTCCTTTAACCTCTCCTATTGTTATGATGGCGAGGGTGGCACATGGCGTTCCGGATGGCGTTACTGTAGTGCAATTAATTGCGAGTATGGCTTTACTAGTACTTGGATTTTTAGGAACTACTTGGGTAGCAGCCAAAATTTACAGAACAGGCATTTTAATGTATGGCAAAAAAGTAACCTGGAAAGAAATGTGGAAGTGGGCGTTTAAAAATAATTAATAGCTCATTTACTGCGCTAAGGATACCCTTACTTTAACACCGGCTCTTGTAGTTGTGGATGGTGCGGCCGTTGATATATATGGCTCTACCCGGCGCTGGTCAAAGAAGAATTGAAGATTTACCCTACTATTTAAAACATAGTCTATAGACGGCTGTATCGTAATCTCTTTTTGCCCGCCCGTACCATATGCATTGGTTTGATCGAGTCTACTATTGCTATTAGAAACATCCCGCATCGATAAATCAACTTTAATAGTAAGGTCATTTACGAGTTTGGCATTTTTCATACCTGGAATACTAAACGGCAAATTAAGCCCCTGTGTACGAAGGCTAAAACCAAACACCCACTCTGTACTTCTAGATTCACTTAATTGATAGTCTACTAAACTTAAACTAAGTTGTCTACCCTTGCGGTATTCGAAGTGCATATTCAGTTGCTTATTGGTGGTAAAGTCTATTCCAATAAGTGGTTCAAAATTTTCTTGCATGGTAATATTAGGCACCAAGAAAAATGGAATATAATTACCGCTCACCGTATCCATAAATGAAGGACCACCGAGTCTAAACGGATCTTGATAAAGCAGGGCACTATTAAAACTATTCATACTTAAGTTACCCTTGTAACTATGTGAAAAAGAGATGTTGTTGAATTTTTCTGCGATCGCTGGAATTTTTGTAAGACCTGTATAAGTTAGTCTCCAATTAGGCCTAGGTATAATGCCAGCAAACGGATTGGAACTTACTTTGGCATTTGATTGCTTGATAAGTGGGGCGGTATTGGGATCTGTACCTGCATACGCCGCTAAAAATGCGGGCACTAATACGTCTTGCGAATACCTTCCATAACCCCTTGCATAACCATCTGGCGTAAACTTTTGAGAAGCCGGAAGTGTTTGCCAGTATGGGTTAGCAGCAGCAACACGTCTTGAAACAATTAAACGGTTGTCTTGAAAATTTTTAAATGTGCCAGAAATTTCATTGGGCGTATAGCCTTCAAAAATTGTTTTGAATGAAATATAAGAAACGCTAAAGCCTCCGGTTGCAAGTGGGTTTAAATGCTCCATCCTACCAGCACCTAAAGTGTCTTTAAATAACTGAGAATAATCTTTTGTAAATGTTTTTTCCAAGTTTAAATCGATGAGTAATTCCCTTATCGGTTCTACCTGAGCTGTTATATTGAGTCGTTGCTCAAAACTTTGTCTGTATAAAAAGTTAAATCCAGGATCTCTCGATAATAATCCTTGTGCCGCCTTTTGATTGAGCCAAGTAGTATCTGGTTGTTTTCCAAAAGCATAATCAAGTCCTGGCGCTAATGAATTAAAATTTTGCCCCAAAAACCGTGTACTATCCGTAAATCCTGGTACCCTACTACGGTAGTTTGCTGCATAGTTCAAGGATAAGTTTTTAACCATCGTTAAAAGTTTACCAGTAAATCTTGTAGCGCCATTAAGTTCTGGCATTTCGTTAGCCCTTAACATTTTTGCAGCAATGCGCTGGTCCTTTTTTAAAGTCTTCCACTTTTTTAAAGCCTCTTTTCGTTTATCACCTAGGAGCCCTTGCAGTGTTTCTTTTTTACTGAGTAATACTGTCCCTAGCAATTGTTCTGGCGTTGCTTTACTCGAAATCGTGTTGCCTTTTACTTTTGGTGGTGGAATATTATCTAATGCGCGTAAAAATTTAGACTTCGCATAGAGGCTCGCAAAATTAAATGGCACACTAAGGTTATTTTCCTGCGAATTTTCGATGGTATTACCAAGCTCATAGGCAAGCCTACTAGCGCCAATCCAGTTATAACTGGTAGCATAGGTATACCTTGCAGTGATCCAATCTGTGAGCGGAAATTTATTGAGCGGCACGGTGTAAGAGATGGCTGCCTTTTGTTGATACAAAGTATTTCTTCCACCTCTTAAAAAGTTTTGCTGAACACTATCTTTTTTTGGTCGCGTGTCTATTCGGCCAAAAGGCTCATCCACACGCGCATTATTTGTTGCCGAAAAATCTAGATTTACAGCATTTGACAGATCCCACCTCAAATTATAAAAACGATCAAACGTGAAATATTTATCGTAGGTGGTATCTACTCTTTCAACCTTACTATCACGCGTATTTACAATGCGAGGAATGAACTGTCCAAATTGACGCTGCACATCCGCTCTAAAACTGAGTAAACTTGGTTTCAGATTAAGATTAAAATCTTTTATTAGTGACAACCAAGGCGTATTTGTTTTGATAATGGTTTTAAAAGGATATTTAAATGAAGGTTGTGCATTATAGGTATATCCAAGTCCGCCTCTTTGTTTGGTCACTTTATTTTCGTCAACAATGGGGCTGCTTTGAGCGGTTTGTGTGTATGAATAATTTAAATCAAAATTACTAAGACTAAGAACTGTTGTTTTTTCACTAGGCAACACTTTTACATTCGTGAAATTGATGGTTTTAATGGTTGTTTGATCCATGGCCGCTTGTTTCATGGAATCTCTCTTTTCGACGGCAGCTCTATTTAGCTGTTCTTTAAACCGAATGTCTTTATCATATGGGTCAAATGCTGGCGTAAAAACAGTTCTATTAATACTTGCATATACCGGTAAAGATATGTTTGCCTTTTTAGGAAGTAGTTTACCTGCTTCTATATTAGCCGCTACATCAAATTGCGTCATGTTTTCTTTGGCTCTCTCATTAACGCGCTGCTCAATGGTTCCAAATCCTACAGAGTGCGTATTTGCAGAAACAGACAAAGTGCCTAAGTCGGCTAATACCATATCTACCCTTCCAAGTGCCGACCATCCGCCTTGTTCGTCCATTTCGGACAACCTTAATTCATTGGCCCATACCTCGGCACTAAGGACGGGACCATCTGGCATGTATTTATTTTCAACACCAATCAATATGCCGCGCACTTCTCCCAAGTTTGGGTTTCCTTGTACCGAAACTATTTTATTACCAAGTGTTTCCCTGTAAATATTAGTAACAGACAATCCTTTACTATTTCTTCGTTGTTTCAAATCAATTAAAGAACGCAAGGACAAATCTAGATTGTTAAGTGCTGGCCATATTTTTTCTTCCTGCCCTTTTGGATAATTGCCAGGTCTAGTTACTTTTAATGGAATTTTAATTTCGTAATAATTATTCAAAAAGTCTTGACCAAGCCTCACTACTGCATATAATTCATCATCCAATAATGGCCTTAACCCAGGTACAGATTCGGCGTGTAAATACATTGAAAGTCTACCAAATTGTCTAAAATCAAAAGGAACTGTTTTAAATACCGCGCGTGCATCACCAGAAGTTAAATCTCTAATTTGCATACTCATTGCCTGCTCATTTTGCTGCAGGTTTACCCCGTTATTACTGAGTAGTTGAACCCGCTCAACACCAGGAGGCATTAAATAGTTAACCGGCTGGCGACTACTATTTTCTTCGAGATTAACAGCAAGCGTATTAAATGTAACACCACTATTTACAGGTATGGGTTGATACGAGCCAGTTGTATCTAATTGAAAATTAAATTGACGCCACTGATTGCGTACTAAATCCATTCTTGCCATACGCACTACTACAGAATCTTCAAAATCTGTTAAGTACAAACGCGCAAAACGAATCGATTTAAAATCAGACATATTACCCACTTTTCTGGTATACCCTCTAATTGGAATACGGAACAAAAACCAATTCTCAGATTTTACAGTTCCATCTGCTGCGTTGACAGTTAGCGTTCTTTTATCAGTGATATATGGCGTTACGCCTACTGCCATACCAGGCTTTAATGACACTTCGTACTCGTAGTACGCTTCTGTTTCATTGAGGGTATTGTCTCTATTTAAATCTTCATTATCAGGAAAAAGAGTTGCAGCGGGTGTAAACACCCCGGTAGAAGCAATGGGCGAATTACCCTGCGGGTTGTTATGATTTTTATACCTTCCTAAAATACCAGTGCCTGCTGCATCAAAACTATTGTCACGGTACCATTTGTAATTGTCGCCGGCAGGATCAACAAGTGCCCTTTGATACACCAAAGAAGATGTCCCAAAATTAGTTGCCAACTTTTGTAAAATATAATTCTTTTTAATTTTTTCTGCATTGTCATCGAGTCCGTCAAAACCAACATCCTGAAAGGGCCTGTCGTCAGGGTCATTACTAAATGCCTGGGTAATTTGTATAGGATTCACCGGCGTTTTACCCCAAGTATTACTGCTATCAACTTGAGCAGGCACTTTAGGCGTATTCATACCATTTTCATAAAAACGTTTTCCGTCTTTTAAAATGTCTTCACTAATATTACCAAGGTTCAACATTATCTTTCCACCCCTACTATTAGGGCTCGTGATAAATGGATCTTGCATCCATATTTCAAAATATTCAATATTCCCTGTTTCAAAATCTGTTTGATCAATGGCACGCATAATACCGCCCCACTTTGCAGTAGGCGTTTTAAATTTACCATCAGCTCCTATTTGAGCTGACCTTGTTTCAAAATTATACGGACCTTTTTCTTTGGGATAATACGCAAGGTCTAGTGTTGCCGTTTGAACATCGGTAATATTAGTGGTACGTTGTGGAAATAACTCGTTGGTAAATACTTGACGAACCCTTGGATCACTGAGCTCCGCTACATTTCGCCTAAGTGGATTATTACTACTGTTTTTATCTTGTAAATTAGGCTCAATATTATACCAAGCTAATTTGGCACGGTTGTTATTGTAATCAATCGAATCCGTTAAAGATGCTTCCGGAAATTTAGGATTGCCTTGCGGCGTAGAGGCAAGTGTCCAAGCAACAAATGGAAATCTTAAATCAATATTGGTTCTTGTCCCTTCAAAGTCATCAATAAAAATAAGCCCTTGATCACCAGAACCAATTTGCGGTGGATGCCCTGGCTTTAAAAATGCACCTTCACCATAAGCGTTAATACTAGACATGGTTTTGGTGGCATAAAAAGGGAGTCGATTTAAAAGTCTTGTTACAGAAGGTAGTTCAGATTTATAACTAAAATCCAACCCGTACATCGTGTTACGAATAGGGTCATCGCCGTAGTTCATTTTTGTAAAAAATGGACGCTCTCCCAATCTTACCGAAGTAGCACTTACACTAAATTTCTTATTGGCAATATAATCTAAACGAAGGCCACTAAACCCACGCATCTGCATACCAAAACCTGTGTTATTTTCAAACGAAACATTAACTGGAACATTGGAACTTAAGATGGCTGCGTTTAAAATTTTAATGCTTCCTAAATTATAATCAACACTATAATCGAACCCCTCTCTAAGTTGTTGACCTCCTGCAGAAACCCTAACAGATCCGGGTGGTATATTAAAAGTGTTGAGCTGAATTTCGGAACCACCGCCACCACTTTTTACCTGCCCTTGCATCACATAACGGTTTAGGTTTGCATAGGTTTGCGCAATGGCCTTTATAGAATCGTAGAGCTGATAATAAATATATTTTTGCTTGACCGCAGTAGACATACCAGAAAAAGCAAGGGTATCTAGATCATTACCAAAAGGCTCGAGTACCGGAAAAATAATTTTTCCGGTTTGCTGCAGTACCGTAAATCCATCCACAAAATCAAAGACACCATCAGGCTGCGGATCGTTTCTGTTGTTAAGCCTATCTAAATTTAAAATTCGGAGTAAAGGAAATCCTTCTGCAGCTTTGGAGGTTTCTGGTAAATATCTTTTGAGTCCACCGCTAGGCTCCTCATATAAAACATTGAGCTTAAAATCTTCACGCTGAATACCGCCAAAAACGTCAAGTGAGTAAACGTTTTTCATCATCCAATCCCAAATAGGAAGTTCAATTCGTTGAGAAGTTGCTTTTAATAATTTTAAAAATAAGACTTTTTGTACGCCCTTGCTAGAATCAAGTGCAACGTCTTGTGAAAACTCTCCCACTTGATACACGCGCCCATTGTAAGTATACTGGTAAGCTACTGCAAGCACTTCATCTGCTTGCAACTGGGTATTGATGGATAAGAATCCGATTTGAGGATTAAAAGAAAACTCGGTGGTATTTAATTTACGCGCAAACGTTTTTTCATAATCATCTACGGGCTTTAGTCCTTTAGACATCAATAAACTATTGATCACTGCAGGATTTCTGCTACTTGGGTTACTTACAAGACCCGTATATAAATTATTGGCGCCATTAAATGGAAGTGCACCACCAGTGGTAGCTGCAATTGAAGCTGTGTTATATGGTTTTGGCTCACCTAAATCCATGAAGCCTACAATATCTCTAGCTTCCGTAGTGGCGCCCGTTCTGTTGGTAACCCACACTTCGATGCGTTGAATTTGTACCTGTGTATTTACGACAGGTAAATTTTTCATGGCTTTATTAAAATTATTCTTAAAATATTGACCTAATAAAAAGTGTCTATTTTCTTCGTAATCATCTAACTTTTTTTCAAAAGTTAACATAGATGCGCCACCCTGTAATGCTACCGACTGTCTGGTCGATCTTTGGTTTGCGAGCGCAGCAGTAACAAATAATTTTCCGAACTGTAACTGTGTTTTTACACCAAATAAATTTTGAGCCGACGGAATTAAAGTACCTCTTGATTGAAATGAAATGTTTCCAGCTTCAATACTTTTTAGAAGCTCATCATCCATCCCCTTGTAATCAAGTTTAATTTGATTGTCAAAATTTAAATTGGCTAGCGTGTTATAGTTAATTGGGAATTTTAATTTATCGCCAATATTTGCATTGACACTTAAATTGGTATTCATATCAAAATCAAAACCACCATTTTTTCTGGCTCTTTCTGGAAGTGTTGGGTTTTTAATATTTTGTCCTTGGTAACCAGCCATAATGGTTACATCACCGGTTGGCTTTATGTCAACATTTAATTTGTTGGTAGCGAGTCCTTCTGCGGTATTTTTTAATTGATCCTTTAGGTTGCCAAGCTGATCCCCTATTTGTTTGGCTTGATCCGTAAGTTGTTTTATTTGACCACCAGCACTACCAAGCATATCACTCACGCCAAAAATTCGATCAAACAATTTATCGTAGACCTGCATGGGCGGGCGCGCTACTTTTTTATTAAGCGCGGTTAAAGCATCTGCCCTCTTTTTAAAATATTCCTTTTCATCTTCTTTGGCTTGCAGTTTAACATAGGTATCAAAATCGATATAACTTGGGGTACGGTATAATTTTCCGTTGATGGTTTCAATAACTTTATACTGTCTGGTAATAGGATCAAATACCACCGACTTTTTAATAAGTGTGGTATCCCTAATATCGTATGGATTTTTACTAGGTGTAACAATTGCCGCAGCCCTTCGATCCTTGATGGGATAACGAAGACCCGTTTTTGTTTGCGCATGCAAATACTGAACTGAACAGACCAGCAAATTGAACAACAAAAAGAAGCCAAATAAATATTGACGACACCGACTCAAAAAAGTAAAATTAGTAAAGTAGCGTTTTGATCGATAGTCTATAAGTTTTTTAAAGCGGTTTTAATAACATCTTCAAGTGGCGCATCAGCACCCAATGCTAGTAGTGTTTTTTTAACGGCCTGTTCTGCTAATGGTTTTCCTATACCTAGTGCCACCAAAGCCTGAACGGCATCGCTATCAGGCGAAGATACAAAACCCCCTCCAAAAGGAGCGTCTTGATGCTGTTTTCCTAACTTATCCCTTAATTCGAGGACCAAACGCTCTGCAGACTTCTTGCCTATTCCTTTAATAGCCTCTAATTGCTTTGTATTACCCTGTACAATAGCCCTCGTAATTTCATCTGGTCGAAGGCCAGAAAGCATCATACGGGCAGTGGATGCACCTACCCCAGAAACACTGATGAGCTGTAAAAAAAGCTCCTTTTCGGCAACATCGGCAAAACCAAACAAGGTTTGGGCGTTTTCTGTAATATGTAAATAGGTATACAATTGACCCTCGGCAGCATCTCCAATAGCACTATAGGTGTTTAAGCTAATTTGAAGGTCGTAACCTACCCCATTAACGTCAACAACCACTCTAGCGGGTGTCTTAATTGCGTATTTTCCTCTTACAAATGCGATCATAATTGAACTGTAAAAATAGGCGTAAAAAACGATACAATTGGGCCTATCTTTACGCTAAAAATTAGCAGATTTTAAGAAAATCCAATATGCAGAACAGAAGAGCAACAATTACTGCCGTGGGAGGCTACGTTCCAGAAGACAAATTAACCAATTTTGACCTCGAAAAAATGGTGGAAACCAATGACGAATGGATTCGTACGAGAACTGGTATCGAAGAACGAAGAATCTTAAAAGGCGAAGGCAAAGGCAGTTCCGATATGGCTGTACCAGCCGTTCAGGAAATATTAAGAAAAAAGAATATAGATCCTACCGAAATAGACTGTCTTATTTGCGCGACAGTGACCCCCGATATGGTATTTCCGGCTACCGCAAATATTATTTGCGATAAAATTGGAGCCACTAACGCCTGGGGTTATGATATGAGCGCCGCGTGTAGTGGATTTTTATTTGCGCTTACCACAGGTGCGATGTACATAGAGAGTGGCAGATTCAAAAAAGTAATTGTTGTAGGCGTAGATAAAATGAGTGCT
>CANHCY010000050.1 GCA_947459295.1 Chitinophagaceae bacterium | reverse complement strand
CCAAGCAAGCGTTCCTTCTTTTTCCATTTGCGCTAGTTGTGGCGTGGCTTTTTTAATGGCAGTAGTTACTGCGTCAAACATTGTCTCTCTCACACCTGGTGTTGCAATATTATCCTCAAAAAGAATGACAGAATCTTTTAGCATTTGTTCTAGCAGTGTAGACTCATCAGGCCATTGTAAAGGCAGTGCGGCGTTTTTAAATTCATCTGCCCAAACGGCTACTTCTAAACTATCCCATATTGCTTTAAATACCGATGCTCCTTTTTCATCAACGTCATTGCGCAAATTCCAATTACGCAAATAGCCCACATATTTTTTTTCTTCGGTATTTAAACTAGCCTCCTTTAAAAATTTGAAGATGGCAGGTCTAGCCATCTCCGCAAAAATATTATCGTTGTTGGTTTGAAGCGCCTGCACATCAAGTGGCGTAACGCCAAACATGGCATTCAACTTTTTATTGATAATGATACCACGGTATAAAGGAAATGCATTCGCTGCTCCTAAATAATACGGATAGGTACTATCGGTAGACATTTGGTTGGCGCTACTTACAAAACCACGCTCCGGATTTTTCATCATTGGATTTTCGGAAGCTGGAATCATGCCTTGCCATAAATAACTACTATCCTGCCCTGGCATAATAAAATCGCCTTGTCTATTCCATCTGGCAACAAAAGCGCCTTGTTGCTTAATAGCAATGTCGCCACTTACACTTGCGAATGCAAAGTTTTGACCAGGACAAGTCCAGTGATGAATGGCACTCAAATAATCATCAAAATTTTTAGCCCTGTTTAATTCGTAAAAAGTTTGAAGTCCGCTGCTACCATCTTGAGCCGTCCATCTTACTGCAAGGTATTTTCCATCAGAACCATTGGCATTGTAACTTTTGTCATACATGACTGGGCCTAATGCTGTTATGGCAACTCTATCAATTGAATCTGGTTGCCCTTTTATTTTAATGCGCTCTTCTTTAATTTCTGATTTTTGCCATGCACCATTAAACCAATACTCTCCCATGGTAGAATCCTTAAACTTGATGTCGTAATAGTCTAACACATCTCTACCTGCATTGGTCACACCCCAGGCAATACTATCATTAAAGCCAATGATAACGGCCGGAGATCCCGGAAAACTAGCACCATAAGTACTATGGGTTGGCGTTGTAATTTGTACTTCATACCAAAGTGATGGTAAGTTTAAACCAAGGTGCGGATCACTCGCTAAAATGGGTTTACCACTTTTAGTTTTTGTTCCAGCAATAGCCCAGTTATTAGAACCATTATTTTTGTTGGGTGCTTCTGGCGCATTAGGCGCTACAGAACTTGTTTTTGCAAAATACAAAGAGTCTAGTGAAGCAGGCGCTAACGCTGCCACAGAAGCTTTTTCATACACCGTACCTTTAGGAATAATTGGATCTAATGAATCCTGAACATTGGTGTATAATTTATTAAAATCTTCGTAACCAAAATAATTTTTGGAATTGGTCATTTGAAGATCTGTGGTGGTACCACGGCCTGTTAAATCATAAGACATAAACATTAAAAACAAATAGGTTTTAATAGGTGTCCATGCTTCTGGTTTATAATCGAGTAATTTATATTCGAATGGAATTTGAGAAGGCTGCAATGATTTGATATAAGCATTTACTCCATTTGCATAAGACGTAACCGCTGCTTGCAAGGCTGGATTGTTGGCCATTTTTTTCATGGTGGCTTCTGCGCCTTCCAACATCCCTAGTCTTCTAAAAAAACGATCTGTGGCAATACGGTCTGGTCCAACAATTTCACTTAACCTGCCGGCTGCAACATAAGTTTGAAACTCCATTTGCCAGAGTCTAAATTTTGCATGCAAAAATCCTTGTGTATAATAAGCATCATTGTCATTGTTTGCATAAATATGCGGCACTAATCTTTCATCCATGAATACTTCCACTTTATCCTGCAAACCATCCACTGCAATATTTGCATCAAAGGATTTATTTTCCGGTTCGGCGTTTTGCCAAAAACCTTGCTGTGGCGATAAGAAATAACCAAGCCTTGGTGTTTTGGTTTTACCCACCGACAAAGGGGTATTGAGTACTGCCACTAACCCTGTAGTAAGGGCGGCAGAAATAATAAATGGAACTATACGCATAGCAATCAATTGAGGACTGAAATTAAGATTTTTTTTGGGGTAATTAAGGTTTTTATAATTGAAGGACAAGCCGGATATTTGCATATGGAATTGTCTACAGACACTAAAAACATATTAGGGCTTCAACTGCCCACCGATCCTCGCTGGGTAGACCTTGCAGCCATTAGCATTGAAGCCATTTTAACGGACCATGCCTACTGCGAGCAAAAAGCAGCACTTACTTGCATCTCTTATATTCAGCGCTATTCGGACCGGGTAGAACTTGTAAAAGAACTAGCGCCCATTGTTACCGAAGAATGGGGCCATTTTAGATTGGTGTTACAGGAGTTACACAAAAGGGGTTTGCAATTAGGTAAACAGCGTAAAGATTTATATGTCAATGCCCTCATTGCTTTTCAAAAAAAAGGAGGCGACGAACCTACACGCCTACTAGATCAATTGCTTATGATGGCACTTGTAGAAGCCAGAAGTTGCGAGCGGTTTAAGAGACTTAGTGAGGGCCTTTCCGATGATTATTTGAAAAAATTTTATAGACGTTTTATGGAAAGTGAAGCTGGACACTACACTTTGTTTATTGATCTTGCGACCTTATACTTTGGCAAAGAAAAAACCCTGGGCCGCTGGAGTGAATGGTTGGCTTACGAAAAAGAAGTGATGGAGTCGATGGAAATTAGAGGGGACCGTATCCACTAAATAAATTAAGTAAGCAATTGTGCCTTTACCAATTCAAGTTGTTTAGAACAATCTAAAAAAGGATACTGCGCAGATAACGCTTCGATTTTTTGTGCTGTTTTTTGTAAAAATTGTTGGTGTTGATTGGAATGCACAAAAAAAGGCTTGTGTGTAACGGCTAAATTGATGGCAGCAATTTCTTTGATGATATTTTTTGTTTCGGGTGTAGTGCAGGCCTGTAAAAACTTTTCCCACACATACTCGGTGGCATGGTAATTGGGATGCACCATATCTTCGCTGTAAAAGCGGTAATCGCGTAAATCATCAATCACTATTTCGTAGGCAGGAAAATAATAACTGTTGGCATCCGAATCTACAAGGCTATGCACCGCCTGAATTAAAGCAGCCTTGCTCCGATTGTTTTCAACCATACCCTCACGCACATGACGTACCGGACTAATGGTGTAAATAATTTGTAGAGACGGATTTACTTGACGCAGTTTTTGAATTAAAGGCGCATATAAACTAGTAATATCAGCTGGCGTCAATAACTTTTTAGCAAACCAACTAGCAGGCGCTTTATGGTTATTGGCTGCCACAAAATTAGGCGCATAACCATCCGCTTGTTCTGTTAATTGATAGACCCATGCAGACCCTAATGTAATAAATAAGTGAGATGCTTTTTTGATAAACAAATGCGCAGCAGCAGTAGCTTCATTTATTTTAGCGAGTGCCTCTTCGGGTGTTGTACCTGAAAACCGACTATGGTGTTTCCAGGAGTGCCAGGCTTCATTAAAATAAAATAAATCAGACTTTGTATAAGTTGGCGCATCGATGTATTGATGCAAGGCTTCAGCAACAGATACTGGATTAAATAAAACACCATTGGGATTTTCTAGCACATGGAACAAATGCTTTGCTAATTTTTCACCCATATTTTCTGTAAAACAAGAACCAATCATAAGCGTATGATCTCTATGTCCAATTGGACTTTGAAGAGCAGGGATATCAAACGCACAATGAAATTTCATACAGTAAAATTAAGCTTGTAACAAACGCTGTTTCATGGCTTCATACAAAACAATGCCGGTAGCAACGCCCACGTTAAAAGAATCGAAAGTACCTGCCATTGGAATGGTAAAAAATTCATCCGCAGCTTTTGCCAAATAAGGCTGCACCCCTTTACCTTCATCACCCATAATCACACAACAAGGATCCGTTAAGCTAAGTTCAAATATTTTTTTGTCGGCGCGCATCTCGGAAGTAAAAACTTGTATTCCGTTTAAATGAAGTGTATCAACAGCCTTAATTAAACTATTAACGCGGCATACATGAATATGTTCAAGTGCCCCTGCGCTACTTTTAACCGCTTCGGCGTTAAGTGCTCCAACACCCTTGTCCGGAATAATAATTGCCTGCGCACCACAGCAGAGTGCACTTCTTGCAATAGCACCAATATTTCTTACATCGGTAATACCATCTAGCATTACAAATAGTGGGGCTTCTCCTTTTTCTACAACGTGATCAATCACTTGTTGCAAATCTAAATAAGCGACTAGACCTGCAATTGCAATAACACCCTGATGATTGGCTTTTGTTAAGCCATTTAATTTTTCGGGGGGCACAAGTTGAATGGGCACATTGTATTCACGCGCCAATTGTCTGATTTGCAAAATGGCTTCGCCTGAAATATTTTTTTGAAATAAAATTTTATCGATAGAACGTCCCGACTGTAATGCTTCTACGAGTGGTTGACGTCCAATAATTAATGCCGATTGTTTGATTGCCATGTAAAAATTAATTAGATAAGAAGGCCCTGCACTTGCAATAATTCAATTTTAGTAAGTGCAGCCACACTCATAGCATCGGTAATGGTTCCATCCGCTACCAAGCCAAAAGCGTCCGATAAAGATACTTTTTTAATTTGTAAAGCTTCTGTTTCTTCAGGTGCTGCATCCTCCTGCTTTAGTTCAGTAGCCAAATAAATAATGGCTAGTTCATCAGAAACAGAATTTGATAAATGAAGTCGCATCAGCTCTTTATATTTTGCAGCCACAAGGCCGGTTTCTTCTTTTAATTCCCTAATAGCCGTTTGTAAAGGATCCGTTGATTCCGGACATCCGCCCTCCGGTATTTCCCAACTGTATGCATCAATTGTAAAACGGTACTGCCCCACCAAATAAGTTTGCATATCGGGAGTAATAGGCACAACGCCTACAGCAATATTTTTAAAATGAACCTTGCCATAAATACCAGGCTTACCCGCCGGATTGAGCACGTCATATTCGGTAACGTCAATCCAAGCATTTTGGTAAATGGCTTTGCTATCTTTTATGGTCCAAGGATTTTTTTGATGCATGGTATTTGTTACTGGGGACATGTCTATTGCTAAATAAAAAGCCCCCACTAAAATTAGCAGGGGCTTTTTGTTCTCGTATTATTTTATTTTAAACCAAAGGCTTTTTTAACCTTTGCTACATAATCTAATTTCTCCCAAGTAAACAATTCAACTTTCATTGTTTTTGATTTACCATCTGGAGTAGTGAATGTTTTAGTAACTGTTTCATTCTTACGACCCATATGACCGTAAGCTGCAGTTTCACTATACATTGGGGTTCTTAACTTTAAACGTTGCTCAATAAAGTAAGGGCGCATATCAAAAATAGATTCTACTAATTTACCAATTTGACCATCGGTTAATTTTACTTTAGCAGTACCGTAAGTGTTTACGTTAATTGAAGTTGGTTTAGCAACACCAATCGCGTATGAAACTTGCACCAACACTTCAGAAGCTACACCAGCAGCTACTAAGTTTTTAGCAATATGACGCGTTGCATAAGCTGCAGAGCGGTCTACCTTACTAGGATCTTTACCAGAGAAAGCGCCACCACCGTGTGCACCTTTACCACCGTAAGTATCTACGATAATTTTACGGCCTGTTAAACCAGTGTCACCATGTGGTCCACCAATTACAAACTTACCGGTTGGGTTAATATGATATTTGATATCCTTGTTAAATAATTTAGCGTACTTCTTGTACTTAGCTTTTACGCGTGGGATTAAAATGTCGATGATATCTTTTTTAATCTTCTCAAGCATTTTACCTTCCTTGTCAAAATCGTCGTGTTGTGTAGAAACAACAATCGCGTCAATTCTTACAGGCTCGTTTTTATCGTTGTACTCAAGGGTTACTTGAGACTTAGCATCTGGGCGTAAATATTTGATGGCTTTATTTTCTCTTCTTAATGCAGCAAGCTCAATTAAAATCTTGTGCGCTAAGTCAAGTGCCAATGGCATGAAATCATCGGTTTCGTTGGTTGCATAACCAAACATCATACCCTGATCACCAGCGCCTTGCTCTTCTTTCTTTTTTCTATCAACACCTTGGTTGATATCTGCAGATTGTTCGTGGATGGCACTTAACACACCACAGCTATCTGCTTCAAACATATATTCACTTTTAGTGTAACCAATTTTCTTGATCACATCACGTGCAATAGTTTGAACGTCTAAATATGCTTTAGATTTTACTTCACCAGCAAGTATTACTTGACCAGTTGTAACTAAAGTTTCGCAAGCCACTTTTGATTGTGGGTCAAATGCTAAAAAGTTGTCGATTAAAGCGTCAGAAATCTGATCCGCTACTTTGTCTGGATGTCCTTCAGAAACACTCTCAGAAGTAAATAAATAAGGCATGAATTTTTGTTTATAGCTTATAATAAAACACAAATATAAGTAGTAATTAGATACTTATATTCTAGAAAATATAATACGTAATCGCATTCTAAAACGGGTATGTGTACCACCCCCAAGTCTTACACGACCGGTCGCAACATCATTACCATCCTGGGGATTCAAATAATAAACCTGAACCGCAGAAACTTGTGGATAGGGATCTTTGTATAAAATAGAGTCGTTAACAGGTGCCGATAAACGGAGCGTATGCACATTATCCTTCCGGGTTACAATACCTTGTACATACCTACTAAGATCAAATGTATAGCCTGCTATTCTGGCATAGCCAGGCACTGATTTAGACAAAACAGATCCGCCAAAGTTGGACTTATTGGGACCTTGGTTGGGTGAAAATATATAGTCGTTAGGGACATTGTATTTTCTATTTTCAATGGTATCAACGATAGCGCTAAGTAATAAATACCTTGGAGGCGCCATGTAGGCGTCTGTGGTAAATATATTGGCATCATCAGGAACCTGCTCAGCAATCAGCTCCGCTTTATGAATAATTCTATTGCTGAGTCCTTTTAGGCCTGGAATTCTTACACGAACATATGAACCTGGAGCAGCCTGAACATATACAATGGAATCTGATTTATTGGTGGTCGCCGTGTATTTTGCAATCTCAGCACCTACCCTGTTACGCGTAACAAAATTGGCATTACCGCCAGAAAAAGAGTTGAATCTAAAATAGGCAACTGATGTATCGCGAACAGTTGCACCAGCAGATGACGAATTGTAATAGAGTGCAAATTTTGTATTGGTATCCGCTAAATTAATATGAATAAGTGCATTGGATGGCGCGGACTGATCTACAGATAAAGCAAAACCTGCAAACAAAGATTTAAAGGCAGAGTCTGTGCGATATGCACTTGTCGTATCATAGATACTAATAAACCTTCTAGCAACATCAGACCTTAATTTAATTCTGACTTGATGGCTAGCGCGTTCATATCTATTGATAACAGAATCCTTTAAACGTGGAATAAATAATGTTACAGGATCAGCAAGTGTCCCTTTGGTTCTAATATTATAGGCAGCTTGATAATTGGCCGCGTAATTAAAACTTGCATTTAAAGGTGTAGCTGGATCAATTTCTGAAACAGTAAGTCTTAAAGGTGCAGACGTGTCACCGTATGCATATTTATAACTTAAAATTAAAACAGCAGAGTCTACTCGAATACTATCTTTTGCACCCGGAATAGCGTAAGGAAAAAATGGTGGCGCTACCTCAAAAAACATAGAGGCTGATGTTCTTCCAAATAAAGGATCGTTTGTGATAGCACCTAAAACGTGGTTGTCATTTTCATATACCCGCACCGAATCATTATCCATGTAGGTATCTGTAATTACATCGAGTATTGTGTCTTTGGTAATTACACCATCAATGATTGGAATTAAACCAGCACCAAGCTCCGTGGAAGGCACTTTGGTACAGCTCATGAAAACCATCAATATCAATCCGAAAAATCCTATAAAATTACGTACTGTAAATTTTGAATGCATGTTAGTCTAATTACTTGCCCGCAAGGTCGTTGTACAATTCTAAATACTCTGTTAAATCCGAGTCCCATCCTTTAAATGGAACTACTTTTTTGCCTTTTACTTTTGCAAACTCGGCCGTTAAGCTCGCTTCAATTTGGTCTGAACCAAATGAGATGGCGTCTGCAAAACTAGCACCTCCTTTAAATAGGGCTGTATTATTGGCTGCTTTAAAAGCATCTAAATCCTTTTCTTTAACGTTGGTGTTAATAAGCGCCTGCTTCATAAAATCTGGCCCTATTTCGTTTTCAAAAGTATTTTGACCAATGGTAAAAATCACTTTACTATTACCAAACACCGGTTCTTTTTTGTAGGCTGTTTTGATGTACGCAGGAATAAGACCGGTCATCCAACCACTGCAATGGATAATATCGGGAGGCCAGCCAAATTTTTTAACGGTTTCGAGTGCGCCTTTGCAAAAGAACACGGTTCTTAAAGCGTTATCGTCAAACCAATTATCGGATTCGTCATGAAAAACCTGCTTACGTTTAAAAAAATCTTCGTTTTCTAAAAAGTATACTTGTAGTCTTGCATTTGGCAAAGACGCTACTTTAATTTGTAATGGATAATCATCTTCGTCTACAGAAACATTGATCCCAGATAAACGAACCACTTCATGTAACCGATGTCTTCTTTCGTTAATCACCCCAAAACGTGGCATGATACAACGCACTTCAAGTCCGCTATCATTGCTTTTAATGGCTAATTTGTTAATGATTTCTGCAAACTCTGTCAACTCCAAATATGGAGACATCTCGGTAGCAATAAACAGTATTCTTTTCTTTGTAGACATGAGTCACCAATTTTATACCTAGAGCCTAAATTAAGGGAGCAAAGGTACGAAATTTATAAGGAATCGAGCTAGCACAATGCTTTGATCAAAAAAAAGCATGATTTTAGCTATTCGTGATAAGTTTATATATTAATTTTTTATATTATATATAACATAAAAATCTTATTCATTTAAATGGTAGAAGGCCTTACATTTGTTTGGACCTTAATAAGTATCATGAAAAAGCAAATCAGTGCTATTTTAAAATATGCCTTCTTTTTTGGATTAGGCCTCTTTTTAGTATGGTGGAGCTTGCGACAAATTCCAGCCAATAAATGGGACGAATTCATGGACACTTTAAAAGGTGCCAAATACTGGTTGATGGTTCCGGTGTTTGTGATATTGTCACTCAGTCATATTGTTCGCGCGTTAAGATGGCGCATTCTAATGGAGCCCATGGGTTACAAGCCTAGTATCCCCAATACATTTTTTGCAGTGATGATTGGCTACTTAGCCAACCTTGCCATTCCACGCTTAGGAGAAGTTTTAAAATGTACCCTACTCGCCAAATATGAAAAAGTACCCGCCGAAAAATTAGTGGGCACTATTGTAGCGGAAAGAGCTGTTGATGTTTTATCATTAGGTATTGTTTTTATCATCACGCTACTTACGCAAACAGATTTAATTGCATCCTATGGTTTGCAGTTATTTAAGCAACTCTTTGAAAATAAATCGGGTCAATTTTCAATGCAAAAAATTGGTATCATCATGTGTTGTATAGTAATCGTTTTTATTGTACTAAAAGTTTGGAGTCGCAAATATGGGCACCTACCTTTTGTGATGTCTGCTAAAAAAATACTGAGCGGCATTTGGGAAGGCGTATCAAGCATTAGATACCTCCAACAAAAAGGTTTATTTATTTTTTACAGTGTTACAATTTGGGCATTGTATATTGGCGGAACCTGGGTTGGACTTAGCGCCACTGTTGGCACTGCCGGTCTCGGATTTAATGCGGCACTTGCGGCACTTGCTTTTGGAAGCATTGGCATGATTGTAACCCCAGGTGGCATTGGCGCTTACGCGTTTTTTATTGCGAAAATTGTAGAAAAAATGGGCGTACCTTTTGAAATCGGATTTGCCAATGGCACCATTCAATGGTTTGCACAATTTATCATTGTACTTATTGTAGGAAGTATTTGTCTATTAATACTTCCCATTTATAATAAAAACAAGTTATCAAATGAAAGCAATTGAGGCCATTGAATTAAAAGAATATTCTTTAGAAAAACTTTTAACGCAGGTTGCTGCTTGGCGCATAAAAGGCAAAACAATTGCCTTCACCAATGGTTGTTTTGATATACTACATGAAGGACATATAGCATCCTTAAGTGCCGCTGCAAAAGAAGCCGATTATTTAATTGTTGGACTGAACAGTGACGCCAGTGTAAAACAGTTAAAAGGAGATGCAAGACCAATTAACAAAGAGCAAAGCCGCGCTATTATTTTAAGAAATTTAGCAGTCGTAGACGCGGTTGTTATTTTTAATGAACAAACACCGCTCGAATTAATAACTGCCCTTTTACCGGATGTACTGGTTAAAGGGGGCGACTATACCACCGATCAAATTGTGGGCGCCAAAGAAGTAATGGCGGCAGGCGGCCGTGTGGTAATTAATCCCATTGTAGAAGGTTTTTCTACAACGGGAACCATCCAAGCAATTAAAACGCATTTTTCATAGATCACTTTCTACCGATTAAGCCTTTTATTTCACCCAGTTATGCTTATTGTTTAAGGTAGCGCCATTAGTTTTATTATGTTTATACACCTTAATTGATAACAAGTTGAAAGAGAATAAAAAAATACTGAACCTCCTCACCCATTTAGTGGCCTGGATTTGTCTTTTTTCGGTACCCTATTTGGTTTTCTTTCCAAGACTTCGTGAGTTTAATATGAGCGATCATATGATAGCTACTATTCTTATCAATTACGTTTTTATTATCTTTTTTTACTACCTCAATACGCAGTATTTAGTGCCTGCATTACTGATCAATAGAAAATGGTGGCTGTATATTTTATCGGTGGTTGTTTCCTTAAACATCTACCTCTTTACTCCCAAACAAGTAGCGACCATTTTTGCTACGCCAGAATACGTCGAACAAAATGGAAATTACGTTATCAACCCAGACTTTAAGGGTGATAAAAAAATGACCAGAACACCAAGAAGATCCAGAAGACTTGCAGATCCTTATAATACCGTTTTATTTTTATTGGTATTATCTTTTGGCACTTGCATATCGGTAACGCAGCGCTGGTTGAGCTCTGAGCAAACTAAAAAAGAAACAGAAAACGAAAAATTAAATACCGAGTTGTCTTTTTTAAAATCGCAGATCAATCCACATTTCTTTTTTAATACCCTCAATAATATTTACAGTTTAGCGATTGTAAAAAGTGAACAAACAGCCCCAGCTGTTATGAAGCTTTCATCAATTATGCGGTATATTTTATCTGAAACAGAAAAAGATTTTGTGCCGCTACAAAACGAAATTGAGTTTACTAAAAATTATATTGAGCTGCAACAAATGCGCCTAACGGATAAAGTAACAGTTATGTTTAATACTGATGGCATTAGTGATGATTTGCAAATTGCACCACTACTCTTTATTCCTTTTGTAGAAAATGCTTTTAAATATGGCGTTAGCACAAAAGAGGCCACAAGCATTGTTATAAAAATTCATGCAACACCCAACCAGATTGCATTTGAGGCAACCAATACAATCGCCACCAATATTTCAACCCATTTAGATAGTACAGGTATTGGTATCAATAACGCCAAAAGAAGACTTGCACTTTTGTACCCGGGCATGCATCAACTTAACATAACGAGCCAAGACAACACCTATCAAGTTTCTTTACACATTAACTGCTAATTGTATGATTACATGTATTGCCATAGATGATGAACCGCTTGCACTAAAAATTATTGAAGAATACTGCTCTAAAATATCATTTTTACAACTCGCAAAAACATTTAGTGATACTGATTTGGCATTAGACTATTTAAAAGAAAATAAAGTAGACGCTTTGTTTTTAGATATACAAATGCCTGACATTACTGGTATTGAACTCTACAAAAGCTTACCCAATAAGCCCATGGTTGTTTTTACGACTGCTTATAAAGATTTTGCCGTAGAAGGATTTAATGCCGACGCCGTAGATTATTTATTAAAACCTTTTGAATACGACCGCTTTTTAAAAGCAGCCTATAAAATCAAAGAATACACCGAGTTTTTAAGTGCCCAAGAAGTGCAGCTCAATTCCATTTTTGTAAAGGTCAACTACGAAATCATGAAAATTAACTTGAAGGACGTAGACCTTATCGAAGCACTCGACGATTATATCAAAATATATACGAAGCCTTCTCCAGTGCTTACATTAATGACGCTTAAGGGCATTTTAGAAAAGTTGCCGGCTCGCGATTTTATTCGGGTGCACCGCTCCTACATTGTGCCAATTGCTAAAATTGATAAGTTTAGCAAAAGCAAAATTTGGGTGGGTGAAAAAGAAATACCCATTGGAAGTAGCTACGGAAGTGTTTATGATCAACTACTAGCCCATAGCCAGGCCAAATAACCAGCCAGCAAATAATCCCAAGGCTTGACCCCATTTTTATACTTTTCTTAAGAGAAAAGGCTTGTATTTACATGTCAGAAACTTGTACTTTAGCGTCATGAAAATGCGCTTTACCCTTGTAACCATTATTGGCTCTGCCCTGCTACTTTTAAATGGCATGCATCAACTCCATGCACAAACAGTTCCAAAAAACTGGCAAGCTTTAGACCCCAGTGCCGATAAGGTTTTAGGCATTAGTTTACAAAAAGCCTACGACTACTTGGGTAGTAAAAATAAAAAAGCTACGCCCATTATTGTAGCCGTATTGGATTCGGGCATAGATACCACGCACGAAGATTTAAAAAATATTTTGTGGACCAACACCAAAGAAATCCCGGGCAATGGTATTGACGATGATAAAAACGGATACATAGATGATGTACACGGCTGGAATTTTTTAGGGGGCAAAAATGGACAAAGCGTCAAAAGAGCACCCGATGAACGTTCCAGAATTTACCACAAATACAAAGCGAAATTTACAAATCCAAACCTCGATACAAACACACTAAGTAGCACCGATAAAGCCCTTTTTGCCACTTGGAAAAAAACGGAATCAGAATTAAATTTTAGTGACGAAGAAAAAGACCAACTAAAATATGTTGAAATGCTTGCGAATGCTTTTAAAAAGCATGACAAAGTATTAAAGCAAGAAATGAATGTAGCAAGCTACAATAGAGAATCACTCACGAAATTTACACCCACTACAATTATTGGTAAAGAGGCTAAACTAGGGCTCTTATCGTTACATAGGCTCATGCAATTAGATGAGCAGGAATTAAACACCTATACGATTGCACAAATAGATGAATACATCGAAGGCAAAAATGTGGCATTTGGTGCCAAAGAAAAATTACCCAACGACGAAAGAACGATCATTGTTAGAGACAACTACTATAATTTTTTAGACGCTTATTATGGCAACAATGATATTATGGGCCCTACGCCTAACCATGGCACGCACGTGAGTGGTATTATTGCTGCCAGCAGAAACAATGGTACCGGAATAGATGGTGTAGCAGATGCCGTAAAAATTATGATGGTGCGTGTGGTACCTGATGGTGATGAATATGATAAAGACGTAGCACTTGCTATTAAATATGCAGTAGATAATGGCGCCAAAGTGATTAATATGAGTTTTGGAAAAGCCTATTCACCCGAAAAATATTGGGTAGATAGCGCTGTAGCATACGCCGAACAAAAAGATGTTTTACTCGTTCACTCGGCGGGAAATGAAAATAATAATTTAGATAGCAACGCCGTATTTCCAAATCCAAATTTGGTCACCTTTAAAAAAAATGCAAGTAGTTTTATTACGGTTGGCGCTAGCAGTGATCCCCTAATTACAGAAACTAGTATCGCCGCAGACTTTAGTAATTATGGCAAACAAAATGTAGACCTGTTTGCACCTGGCGTAAAAATATTTTCTACCCTGCCTGGCGGAAACGTTTATGGTAACCAAGATGGCACGAGTATGGCCGCTCCGATTGTTTCTGGTGTAGCTGCACTTATAAGAACATACTACCCAAGCTTAACCGCTAAGCAGGTAAAAACTATATTAGAAAAAACAGTACACACACCCGCTGCTACAGCACCTTGTCTTCAACCTGGCAATAGTAGTATTACAACTCCATTTGGAACGCTTTCTAAAACCGGCGGTATTGTAAACGCCTATAACGCGGTGGTACTTGCAAACAGTACGGCTAATAAATAAGAAAGCCCCAACAATACATGCTGGAGCTTTCTATCTCGGAGGGGGTGTAAATATTATTTTGCAAATAAATGCACAGCAATTTGAACGTCTTTAGAAGGACCTGCATAAGCAATACCTAATAGAGTACGATCTAGGCTAAAATAAGCTTGACCAAATAGTCCTTTTTCTGAAGCACTTCTAATATTAGAAGCAAAGCTTACTGGAACGCCAACACCTTTAATGCTTAAAGTACCGTTGATTGTACAAGCAGTTGCACTAGAATAATCTACAGAAGAAATCGTGTAAACAGCTTCACCAAATTTAGCAACGTCAAAAAAGTCAGGGCTTTTTAAGTGACCTGCTAATCTTTCACCAGCAGCATCGGTAACTTTTAAATTGGCTAGGTCAATTACAAAAGAACCACCTACTAACTTACCGCCTTCAACTTGAACATTTCCACCTTTTACGGTAAAAGTACCTGTATGAAAATCGGCAGCTTTTGAACCAATAAAGTCTACCCGGCTCTTATCTGCCTGAACAGCTAAAGTAATAGGTGCTTTTGGGTTTTTTGGGGCAACAAATGCTAAAGAACTCACTAAAAAAGCGGCTCCTAATAGCAAAAAGGATGTTTTTTTCATCATTGTATTGAATTTTAAGTGTTTATGAAGTCTAATTCCGTAAAATTAAGGGTTTTAATGTAAAGCCGTTTCGCTTATCTTCGCAAAAATTTTTTGTATGAATCTTCATGAGTACCAAGCTAAAGAACTCCTTAAAAAGTACAACGTTCCAGTACAGGAAGGTGTAGCGGTAGAAACAGTAGACGCAGCAGCTGCGGCTTATGCCACTTTAAAGGCACAAACGGGCAACAATTTTGCGGTAATTAAAGCCCAAATTCACGCAGGTGGTAGAGGCAAAGGTAAAATAGAAGGAAAAGAGCAGCGCGGTGTAGCAGTTGCTAAAAGCGAAGACGACGTAAAAACAATTGCGGGTAATTTATTAGGCGGTACCCTTGTAACCATTCAAACAGGTGCAGCTGGTAAACTCGTTAATAAAATATTAATTGCTCAGGACGTTTATTATCCTGGCCCTAATGAAGTAAAAGAATTTTACTTGTCAATCTTACTAGACCGTGCAAAAGGGATGAATGTTGTAATGTACAGCACCGAAGGTGGTATGGACATTGAAGAAGTAGCACATAACACACCAGAAAAAATATTTAAAGAGTGGGTACACCCAGGTGGTGGACTTCAAGGTTTTCAGGCGCGTAAAATTGCTTTTAACCTAGGCCT
>CANHCY010000049.1 GCA_947459295.1 Chitinophagaceae bacterium | reverse complement strand
TTCAACATTGGCCAAGATACCTTGGTTGAGTTCTTAGTGAAAAAAGGTTTTAGTCGTGATGAGTTAAAGCCTACGGCAAAACTTTCATCAGACCAGTACTATGCTTTACAAGCAGAGTTCCAAGGAGATAAAGTTGCTAAGAACAAAGCTGATCAGGTAGAAATACCTAAGGTTGCTGCGCAGGCAGAGCCCAAGAAAAAAAGAGATGAAGAAGATCTTTCTTTTGCTAAAAAAGAAGATAAGAAAGTGCGCAAAGAAGAGCCAGTTGTTGTGCCTGCACCTCCTGCTCCAGAAGTAAAAGCACCTGCAGTTGAAAAAACAGTAGCTCCAGAAATTGAGGCGCCAAAAGTGATCAATAAAATTGATTTATCTGCCATTGATTCTTCGACACGTCCTAAAAAAGTAGCGAAGAAAAAAGCAGATGACGCTCCTACCGAGGAAGTAGAAAAGCCAGCTGCTAAATCGACCAAGAAAAAAGTAGCTGAAGAAACTGCCGTAATTCCTGAACCTGTTGTAGCGCCTGCACCAAAGGTTGAAGAAGACGCTCCTCCTACTATCGAAAATATTAGGGCTGACAAATTAGAAGGTCCAAAAATTTTAGGAAAAATTGATTTACCTATCAATAGTGATACGCGTCCTAAGCCAGCGGCAAGAGACGAAAAGCGAAAGCGCAAACGTATTCCTGTAGATGGTAAACCAGCACCTGCTGCTCCAACTCTTGGCGCAGACGGCAAACCAGTAAGTGGTCCTAACAGACCCATTGTTGCTGCCAACAACAGAAATAGTCAGGGTGGTGGCGGCGGTGGTCAATTTAACAGAGGACCAGGTGGTAACCGAGGTGGCAATAGAAATGATAGAGGTAAACGTGCCCCTGTTGAAGACAAAGAAATTGATCAAAAAGCAATTCAAGAAAAGATCAGAGAAACCCAAGCTAAGCTTGCAGGTTCGGGCGGAAAGGGTAAGAGCTTAAAAGCTAAATACCGACGAGCTAAGCGTGACGAAGCAGCAGAAGCAATGGGTGAAATGACAGAAGACAACAAACTACAAGTAACAGAATTTGTTACCGTAAGTGAGTTGGCAAACTTAATGGACGTAAGCTTCGCAGACGTTATTGGAAAATGTATGAACCTTGGTATCATGGTTTCTATCAACCAACGTTTGGATGCAGAAGTTATTGAACTTGTTTCTAGCGAATTTGGATTTGAAGTAGAATTTATAGGTATTGATGACGCCGACGAATTTGATGAAGAAGAAGATGAAGATGATGAATCGTCACTAGTAGAACGTGCACCAATTGTAACCATCATGGGTCACGTTGACCACGGTAAAACTTCATTACTAGATTATATCCGTAATGCAAATGTGGTAGCAGGTGAAGCCGGTGGTATCACACAGCACATTGGCGCATACGAGGTAACTACACCAACAGGTAAGGCTATCACTTTCTTAGACACACCAGGTCACGAAGCGTTTACCGCGATGCGTGCGCGTGGTGCTAAAGTAACCGACATCTCTATCATTGTGGTTGCTGCGGATGACGCGGTAATGCCTCAAACAAAAGAAGCCATCTCTCACTCACAAGCTGCAAATGTTCCAATGATTTTTGCGGTGAATAAGATTGATAAAGACGGTGCTAATCCTCAAAAAATTTATGAGCAGCTTTCTCAAATGAACATTTTAGTAGAAGCTTGGGGTGGTAAATTCCAAAACCAAGAATTATCTGCTAGACAAGGTTTAAACGTAGATGCGCTTTTAGAAAAAGTATTATTAGAAGCCGAACTATTAGATTTAAAAGCCAACCCTAACAAAGAAGGCTCTGGAACTATTATTGAAGCATCTCTAGATAAAGGTCGTGGATATGTAGCTACTATATTAGTACAAAACGGAACGCTTCGTCAAGGAGACTTAATTGTTTCTGGACAACATTATGGTCGTGTAAAAGCGATGTTTAATGAGCGTAACCAGCGTATTGAAGTAGCACCTCCATCTACACCAGTTGTTATTTTAGGTTTAAATGGTGCACCACAAGCGGGTGAGAAATTTAAAGTATTTGAAGACGAAGCAGAAGCTAAAGAAGTAGCGACCAAACGTGCTCAATTATTACGTGAGCAAGGTTTACGTGCTAGAAAACATATTACACTTGATGAAATTGGTCGTCGTTTGGCACTAGGTAACTTTAAAGAATTAAATATCATCATTAAAGGTGACGTGGATGGTTCTGTAGAGGCCCTTTCCGATTCATTACAAAAACTTTCTACTGCCGAAGTTGCCATTAGAGTGGTATTAAAAGGGGTGGGTCAGATTTCAGAATCTGATGTACTACTTGCTGCTGCATCTGATGCCATCATTATTGGCTTTAACGTGCGTCCATCTATGCAGGCTAATAAACTTGCGGAAAATGAAGGCGTTGAAATTAAATTATACTCTATCATCTATACCGCAATTGATGAAATCAAGAGCGCGATGGAAGGTATGCTTGAACCGAAGTATCAAGAAAAAATTATTGCCAACGTTGAAGTACGTGAAGTATATAAATTTGATAAAGCGACCGTTGCCGGTTGTTTTGTACTCGATGGTAAAATTAGCCGTAACAGTAAAATTAGAATTATTAGAGACGGTATCGTTGAATATCCTAAGGGAGAAGGACAAGCTGCCGAACTTGGAAGTCTTAAAAGATTTAAAGATGATGCCAAAGAAGTTGTATCCAATATGGAGTGCGGCTTAACCATCAAAAACTTTAGTGACCTTAAAGTAGGGGATATTGTTGAAGCCTTTGAAGAAGAGGAAGTAAAACGTACCTTATAAATTTTGTTAAAAGCGATCCCGACCTTGTTGTCGGGATTGCGCTTTTAGTACATTTGAGTAACTATTTAGATTTTATGAAAAAAGTATTCTTGTTAATAGTGTTGATGGGTGCAGCGGGTTTATTTACAATGCATGCTGCCGCTCAATCTAAAAAAGTAGTAGCCGATAAAATTATTGGTCAAGTAGGTGATAAAATTATCTTGCGTTCAGATGTTGAAAATGCACTACTCGATTTAAAACGTCAGGCACAGGGTCAGGAAAATGTAATGATTCCGACAGCTTGTCAAATTATGGAAGGCCAACTGATCCAAAAAGCACTTGTGTTACAAGGCGAAAAAGATTCACTTAAAATAAGTGAAGATGAAATTGATGCAGCACTCGATAATAGAATTAGAGGCGCTATTCAACAATATGGTTCTAAAGATTTATTAGAAGAAATTGCTGGCAAAACGGTTTATCAATTAAAGGAAGATTTTAGAGAAGCATTTAGAGCGCAAAAATTAGCGGAAGAAATGCAAAAGAAAATAGTCGGTACTGTAAAAATTACGCCCAACGAAGTACGCGCTTACTATGCAAAAATCCCCAAAGATAGTTTGCCTTTTTATGAGAGCGAAGTTGAAATTAGTCAAGTTGTAATCGTTCCAAAAGCTAATAAAGATGTTGAAGAATATGTAGCCAAGCAAATGCTAGACTACAAAAAGCAAGTAGAAACGGGCAAGCAAAAATTTGAGCAACTTGTAAAATTATATTCTGAAGATCCAGGTAGTAAAGACGCCGGAGGCCAGTACACACTGAATAGAAATGAAAAAACTTGGGATCCTGCGTTCTTATCGGCATCCTTTCGTTTAAAAGAAGGTCAGATTTCTCCTGTTGTAAAATCTAAGTTTGGATTACACATTATTCAACTCGTAAGCCGCAGTGGTGACGAAGCAGTTGTTAGACATATTTTACGTATCCCTCCTGTTACAGATGATGAAATTAAAGAAGCAACCACAAAAGTAGACTCTATTAAAAATGCGCTTTTGGGAGGTACACTTTCATTTAACGAAGCAGTGAGTAAATTTAGTGACGACGAAAATAGTAAGTTCAGCGCAGGTTCAATTGCGGGTCCTAACGGCAGCGTTTTTTTAACGATTGACATGCTAGATAAAGACTTGGTAGTTGCACTTAAAAGTTTAAAGCCTGGACAATACAGCGTACCTCAGGTATATACCGATGAGCGAAATAGAAAAGCAGTGCGCCTTATTTATTTAAAGCGTAGAACAGAACCGCACCGTGAGAATATGCTTGATGATTATAACCGTATCGCACAGCGCGCTATCGAAGAAAAGAAAGGTAATGTGCTAGAAAAATGGTTTAAAGATCATATCCCTACCTATTTTGTATCTATCGATACTGAATTTGTAAGCTGTGAAAGCTTAAAAGACTGGAAGCTAGCTGCCGAAAAAGCAACTGCAAATAGGAAATAATTGAAAAAGAAATAGTGATGGCGCCCCACCTTTTAGGTGGGGCGCTTTTGTTTGGGCCTGTGCGTGGGCGACCGTTATGGCGCGCGAAGCGCGCCATAACGCACAAAAATTTCTTTTGCGAAATTACATGTATATACATACATTTGTGTTGTGAAACTAGAAAACGCCCTTTTAACCAACAAATTTTCGAGTGAAGCCCAAAAGGCTACGCTCAATATTTTGTACACGGCCTGGTGGCTCAAAAGCATTACCAGTAAGGAATTGAAGGACTTTGACTTAACCCATGAGCAGTATAATGTGCTCCGAATATTAAAGGGAAAATACCCCGACGAGCTTTGTGTGAAAGACATAGCACGCCGTATGATTGAGAAAAGTTCGAATGTGCCACGTATTATTGATAGGTTAGAAATTAAAAAACTCGTTAAAAGAACAGTGTCTGAATCGGACAAGCGAGAAACACTTATTACCATTACCAAAAGTGGCTTATCTATCCTAGAATCCAGTACCAGTAAGCTTAATAAGGTGCATGCTTCCATACAAACCATCACACAAAAAGAAGCAGAACAGCTTAATTGCTTACTAGAAAAATTAAGAGCAACAGAAGTCTAATATTTTTTAAATCAATAGGTGTATATACATATAAAATAAAAATTTATGAAAACCGATTTACATTTAGCAGCAAATAGAGGTCACGTAAAATTTGATTGGCTAGACACGTATCACTATTTTAGTTTTGGACAGTACAATAACCCTGCACGCGTTCATTTTGGTGCACTCCGCGTTATCAATGATGATCATGTTGATGCAGGCATGGGTTTTGGTATGCACCCACATGACAATATGGAAATTGTAACGATCCCATTAGAAGGTGATTTGCACCATAACGATTCTACGGGTAGAGACGAAATCATAAAAGCCAACGACGTACAAATTATGAGTGCTGGTTCTGGCATTTACCATAGTGAGTTCAACGCAAATAATGACAGGCCTGTTAAACTCTTTCAGATATGGGTATTCCCAAAAGAAAAAAATATCAAGCCACGTTACGAGCAGCTTACATTTAGTGCAACAGACCGCGTAAATAAATTTCAAACCGTTGTAGCACCAGATGATGATAACGCTGTTTGGATCAATCAAGATGCATGGTTTTCATTAGGTGATTTTGATGCCAACCAAACACAGGCATATAACCTACATAAATCAGACAGTGGTGTGTATCTCATTGTAGTTGACGGGGGGGTAAAAATTGGTGAGCAGGAACTCAATAAAAGAGACGCCATCGCAATTACAGAAACTGATTTATTTCAATTTACAGCTACTTCTAACGCTTCTTTATTAGTTATCGAAGTTCCTATGCAGTGGTAATTATTTATTTATAAACGAATATCTATGAACATCCTAAAACAAGCCCCAACTTTTTTATTAGCTTTTGTATTTGTTGTATTTGGTGCTAATTATTTTTTTAATTTTATGCCAATGCCTGAACCAACAGGTAATGTAAAAGCATTCTTTGATTTATTTTATCCAACTAAATACTTGTTGGTTATTAAAACACTTGAAGTTGTTGTAGGTCTTTTATTATTGTACAAACCTTTGCGTGCACTTGGCCTTTTACTATTAGCGCCTATTGTAGTGAACATTTTATTATTTGAATTGTTAATTGCACAGGCGCCTGGTATCGGTGTATTGCTTTTACTTTTAAATGGTATTGCTATTTATCAGCACAAAGAAAAATACATTCATATTTTAAAATAGGCCTCACATCGTATGAACATAGAAATAATTTCAGGAAGCCCACGCTCTCAAAGTTTGACACATAGGGTTGCCGTTTTTTTACAAAAAGAACTCGCTAGTAAAACAAGTCATAACATAGGTCTTATTGATGTGCGTGAATGGAAAATGCCACTTTTAGAAAATGTGATTGGCTCCCCTGATCAGGCTCCTGCGCATTTACAGCCCCTTGCTAACCGCATGTTTGCTGCCAACGCCTTTATTTTAGTAACGCCTGAGTACAACGGAAGTTATTCGGCGGCGCTTCAAAACCTATTAGACCATTTTCCTAAGCAAAGCCGCAAGGCCTTTGGCCTTGTAACTGGTTCGCCGGGTGGGTTAGCTGGCAGTAGGGCAAGCCAACAGTTATTATTATTGGTACCCGCCCTATTTGGTATAGCAGCCCCTAATATGCTACTTATCCCGTTTTTAGACCAGAAATTCTCTCCAGAAGGGACTTTAACGGATCCTGGCTTTCAAAAGTCGGTGGATACTTTTACCAACGAGTTTATTTGGTTAGCCGAGGCCTTACAGGCAAAATAACCGGTAAAATAGAGCTCATATTTAATTGTAAGGAAGTGGCGAAGTTATTAACTTCGCCACTTCTCATTAATACCTACCATGAGCGACGATATCAAACACGAATGTGGCCTCGCCTTTATTCGTTTAAGAAAGCCTTTTTCTTACTACCTACAAAAGTACGGTAGCGTAACCTACGGCCTCAACAAGCTGTATTTGTTAATGGAAAAACAGCACAATCGTGGCCAAGATGGCGCCGGTATTGCAGCTGTAAAATTAAATATTGAAGCAGGCAATCCTTATTTGCACAGAATGCGTAGCAGTGCACCGCAACCGATTGCCGATTTATTTTATACCATTGGTCAAGAAATTCAGGAATTAGAAAAACACCAACCTGATATCAAAAATCATCCGGGTTTAATGAAAGGACATTTACCTTTTTTAGGTGAATTGTTACTCGGCCATTTAAGGTATGGTACACAAGGCAAAAACAATGTTGAGTTTTGTCATCCTTTTATTAAAAGAAATATTTCTCCTGGAAAAAATTTAGCCCTCGCAGGTAATTTTAATCTAGTCAATACCGACGATTTATTTTCGCAAATAAATTTTGAACCAGGTGCTTTTCAAAAGCAAAGTGATTTAGCTGCCATGATGGAAGTGGTGCATCATTTTTTGGTGCAAGAAGACGATAAAAATCCGAACGCCGCTAACATTGCAAATATTTTACAAAAAGCGACCCCTATGTTTGATGGTGGTTACACCATTGGCGGGCTGCTGGGTAACGGTAGTAGTTTTGTGATGCGTGATGCACATGGTATTAGACCTGCTTACTATTATATTTCAGACGATGTTATTGTAGCAGCAAGTGAACGTGCAGCAATCAGAACAACCTTTAATGTTGGTGAAAACGAAGTACAGGAATTAATGCCAGGCACTGCTATTATTGTGGATCCAAATGGTGATTATAAGATTGAGCAAATTCTAGCACCCAAAGAAAGAAGAGCTTGTAGTTTTGAACGCATTTATTTTTCGAGAGGTAGCGACGAAAAAATTTATAGAGAGCGTATTGCACTTGGTAGATCATTAAGTGAAACCGTACTTGAAAGAATCAATCATGATTTAAAAAATACTATCTTTTCCTATATTCCAAATACAGCAGAAGTTGCATTTTACGGACTTGTAAAAGGAATGGAAGCCTACTTAAATAAAATTAAGGTAGAACGCATTTTAAGTTGGGGTAAAGATTTTACGCCCGAGAAATTAGAAGAAATGGTGAACCGAAAAATTCGCCAAGAAAAAATAGCCATTAAAGACGTTAAGCTGCGCACTTTTATTACAGAAGATGCGAACCGCAACGAAATGGTGCAACACGTGTACGATATCACCTATGGCACTGTGCGCAGTGGAGAAGATACGCTTGTAGTTATTGATGATAGCATTGTACGTGGTACTACTTTAAAAGAAAGTATTGTTCGAATGCTTTCAAGATTAAGCCCTAAAAAAATTATTGTTGTATCGTCGGCCCCTCAAATTAGATATCCCGATTGTTATGGTATTGATATGAGTAAGCTAGGTGATTTTATCGCTTTTAAAGCAGCCGTTGCATTACTTCATGACACGGGGCAAGCGCATATTTTAACAGAAGTGCATGAAAAAATAAAAGCACTTGATGCAGCTGGTGAACTACATACCGAAAACGTTGTGCGTAATATTTATAAGCCTTTTACGACGCTTCAAATTTCAGATAAAATTGCTGAACTCATAACGCCACCCGAAGTATCTACACCGGTAGAAGTTATTTATCAGACCATCGAAGATTTACATGCATGTTGTCCAACCAATACCGGCGACTGGTATTTTACAGGTAACTATCCAACCCCAGGTGGTAATAAAGTGGTCAACAAAGCATTCTTAAATTATATCGAAGGAAAAAACGAACGCGGGTATTAACAGGGAACAACGTAACTTTAAAATATGTCTGAAGTAATATTTTTAGGTAGTATTTTTTGTTCCATCATTACTGCGTATATCCTATTTTTTAGATTGCCTGACTATCAGCAGTTTTCTGGTCGTGTACTTGGATTTTCTATGTTATTTTTTTCTTTAGGAGCCGTTATTTATTTATTGATTTATACGGGATGGATTCTTAAAGTACCTTATCTTTTCAAGTCTGCTGCTCCTATAAATTTTTTAATTCCACCTTTTGCATTTATCTATATTAGAGCTGTATTAAAGGATGAACAAAAATTTAAACCATCGGATTATTTTCATTTCATTCCAGCTGTACTTGTTTTTCTAAACTATATTCCTGTGTATTTTATGCCTGCATTAGAAAAACAGGCCCTGGTACAATCGATTGTTGATGATTTTTCACATGCTTATTTATCAGGTAATGGTTATGTATCAGAAAAATATCTATTTATCTGCAGAATGGCTCAGTCTATTCTGTATTTATTTTTTCAATGGAAATTAGTACTTAGCTACAAAAAAGAGCTTTTATTAGATAAGTATACTGGACACACCAATGAGGTGCTTAAATGGCTTAAAACATTTAATTTTTTATTTTCAACATCTATATTTGGATACATTCTGTTGTTTATCATTGTAGCAGCAGATCCTAGGTTGGCTAATTCGGAGCAGGTATTAATGATACCTGGGTATGTCCTTTCGTTTAGCTTTTTAGGATTAAGTACATATTTGCTGATACATCCACAAGTATTATTTGGGTTACCCTATTTTAAAAGTAGCGCAGCTAATAGTTTACATGATCTTCATATTGCCAAGCGTGACCCAATTGTAGCACCAAAAGATTATGATGAAGAGATATATGCATTAAAAAAGTACTTTGATGAAGTAAAGCCCTATTTGAGTAATGCCCTCAATATAAATGAAGTAGCGGTAGATTTAGATATTCCTGCCAGGGAACTATCCTTTATTATCAACCAGCATTTTAATCAACGCTTTACTGATTTTGTAAATATGTACCGAATTAAGTACGTCAACCAAAAAATCAAAGGCGGCTATTTAAACAAGTTCACCATCGAATCTTTGTCAAAGGAGGCTGGCTTTTCATCCAAAAGCACTTTTAATGTGGCCTTTAAAAAAGTTAATCAATGTACCCCATCTGAGTACATCGCTTTGTATGCTGCGCAGCAGTAAAATAGGTTAATAACCCATCCTAAGTTCTGTTTTCCGAACATCGTACTTGTATTCATTATTTTCTTATCTCCAGATTTTTATCAAAATCTATCTTATGATAAATAGAGTTATGTCTAGAATTCACTGCTGTATTGGTTTAGATAAATAATATTTAATATGAATGAAGGAGTATAGCATCTTTCTTAGTTTTTGACAAGCTTTAATTGACAAATATTGCGTGATTTTCAGCGTTTTGTACCCTGAACCACTAAACTGTTTTTTTATTAAACACAATAACACAAAAATTTGGATGCGGGATGCTCTTTTCGCATTATTGTTTTCGTTTATATGTTTGTCTCAAGCGACAGCTCAGGATCCACACTTTTCTCAGTTCTATGCATCTCCTCTAACCCTAAATCCTGCCTTAACTGGACTATTTGCCGGAGAGGGAAGAATTTCATCTACCTACCGAAATCAGTGGCAATCCATCAGTAATCCATTTACCACCGGTACCGTTGCTTTTGATACGAGGGCGCTCAGGCGTGTTTTTAAAGAACAAAATGTTTTTGGTTTGGGCGGTATGGCGCTTTATGATCAGTCCAATAATGGAGGACTAAGGTCGAGATACCTTGCATTCACGGCAGGCTATAATCAGCAATTGGATAAATATGGCCATCATAGGTTAGGGATTGGTTTTCAAGCATCTTTTGTTTCAAAAACCATTGACTATAATAAGTTTTTGTTTTCAAGACAGTTTACACCCATTGGATTTGATCCAAGTTTACCAACTGGAGAGCCTAGGTCTACACTGAATGTAAATTATCCGGATATGGGAACAGGTATTTTGTACTCCGGCATTAGTAACACAGAACAGCAGTGGTACATCGGTGCTTCCTATTACCATATCACACGCCCCAATGAATCAATGACAGGCGGAGAAGCAAAACTTTCACCTCGCACTACTATACACGCTGGGTATAATTTTTCAGCCAATGAAATGAGTAAACTCTATTTCAGTGGACTTTATATGAATTCTGCTATTTCATCAGAAGTAATGATTGGTTCTATCTATCAACAGTACTTAAACTTTTATGAAAAAAAATCAAGTGTATTGGCCGGTGTCTATTACCGTCATAATGAATCAATTATTCCTTACGCAGGATTAGAGTCTGGTGATTTTCAAATTGGTTTATCCTACGACATTAATATTTCATCGCTTCGAACGGCGAGTCAGAGTAGGGGTGGTTTTGAACTTTCATTGCAGTATGTGTTTGCAAAAGATCCGAGTAAAAACGCAGTTCCAAAATGTTATAATAAATTTTAGTTGGTTAACATATGAGGGGAAAATTATTGAACATAAAAAATTTACTGCTTGCTATTTTTATAGTGGGCTCTATTTTTTATGCACCTCATGCTAATGGGCAAGCAGCTACAATGACGGCTAATAATAGCCCAGTATGTGCTGGTACTGCCAGCCCTGTCATCAAATTTACCTACACAGGAACAGGGAATGAGGGTGCAGCCCCCTATACATTTACCTACAAAATAAATAACGGATCGGATCTCACTGTTACAACAGTAACAAATGATACTGTAAGTATTTTTGTGCCAACAAATATTGCAGGTTCCTTTAAATATACTTTAGTAAGTGTTGCTGGTGGAAGTGCAGTAGCACAGGTCTTAAGTTCAGAAATTACATTTAAAATTAATTCGGCTCCAACAGTACCCGATGTAATAGGAACAACCATTTTATGTGTGGGAGGAACATCTCGGTTATCATCAGATTCCTTAGGCGGGACTTGGAGTACAAGTGATGAAAGTATCGCAACAGTTGAACCTGATGGTGATGTTATTGCTCACGCTTCAGGGCAGGTTGCTATTTACTATACCATTACGAATTCAGATGGTTGTTCATCAACGGCAATTACAACCGTAACAGTTTATCCAATTCCAACCATCGAACAAATTACAGGCACTTCAGATGTTTGTGTTGGTAGTACTACAACATTTACAACAGCTACTACGGGTGGTACATGGACTTGGACAAGCAGTACTACAAGTGTGGCAACCATCAACAGTTCTGGCGTTATAACAGGTGTTAGTGCAGGTACTGCTACAATTACCTATAATTTTACCAATTCACAAACGACTTGTTCTGCATCTGCAACAAAAATTGTAAACGTATTAGTGGTTCCAACTGTTGCAGGTATTGGAGGTACATTTACAGTTTGTAAAGATTTAACTACTACATTAACTAATGATATTGCAGGAGGCGTTTGGTCAAGTACGGCAACAAACATTGCAACAGTTGGTTCAAGTACTGGTGTTGTAACAGGCGTAAGTTCAGGAACTGCAATAATTTCATACACCGTAACAGGATTAAATGGATGCACAACAAGTGTAACACAAGCAGTTGTAGTAAGTGCGCCAACTGTTAATCCAATATCGCTAACTGCTACATCACTTTGTGTAGGTGGTACAATTACAGCAACTTCAACAACTGGAGGTGGAACATGGACAACTACCAATGCAAATATTGCGACAATCAATTCGAGTGGCGTAATAACTGGAGTAGCCGCAGGTACTGCAACAATTGTATATACGGTTACTTCAGGTGGTTGTAGTAATTCAACTTCCATTGGGATAACAATATTAGAGCAGCCCGTTCCAACATTTACTTTTTCAGACAATCCTTGTTCGGGTGCCTCTGTTGCGTTTTCTCCTTCGGTTACTGGAACAGGACCTTACACGTACTCGTGGAATTTTGGTGATGGAAATACATCGACACTGCAAAATCCTTCACATGTATTTACATCACTTGGTTGTGGAACTGCAACATTCAATGTTTCACTTACCATTACTGACGCAAGCGGCTGTAGTAATAGTGTGGTAAATCCGATTACTGTTAAACAACAAGCAAGTGTAGATTATGAAGATACACGAAATAGATTTACTCAATTCAATAACTGTACATTAGGTTCACCAGTTTCTGCATTTCAAATTACACTAAGTAGAAAAAGCGGTGCCTCAAATTGTATTACTGGTTATAATGTTGATTGGGGAGATGGGTCTCCAGTACAAACGAATATTCAATTACCACAGAGCTATACATATACACGGGCTGGTTCTTTCAACTTAGTAGTAACAGCCATTAGCTCTACTGGTTGTTCAATTTCAAAAATAATTTCTGTTAAAAATGTTGGTAATCCATCGGGGGGTATCGTTAATCCGGGAAGTACCACTAATTTATGTGCCCCCACTGCACCTATTGCATTAGCAATTTCTAATTGGGGTACAAATGCACTAGGAACTACCTATAGAGTTGATTACGGGGACGGATCTATTGTAACTTATACACAGGAGCAAATGATTGCGTCTCCTCAGTACAATGCTTCATCACCTGCGAGTTCTAGTAACTTTCCTGTACCACATGTATATAACATTACAAGCTGTCCAAATTCTTCAATTCCAGTTACTGTAAGAATAAGTAACTCTTGCGGATTCACAGATGGGTCAACAACTATTGGTCCAATTCTAGCAAAACCTGTAGCAAATTTTACTGCAGTATTAAAAACCTGTGTTGGAAGTTCAGTAACTTATACTAATACAACAGTTGCGGGTTATAACCAGAGTTGTGATCGCTTAACTAATTATACATGGAATTTTGGGGATGGATCACCAGTTGTAGAAACTGACTATATTCTTTCGCCACAAAATATTACCCATACATTTACTGCAGCAGGTACTTATTCTGTGACATTAACAACAGAAAGCTATTGTGGTACTACAACAAAAGTCCAAACAATTTGTGTTGAGCCAACTACAATAACGCCAGCGTTTACACTTGATACCGAAGAAGGTTGTGGACCACTCGCAGTAACTGCCACCAATGGCACAAATACTTCAAATACTTGTCCAACGCCACCTACTTATTTGTGGGAAGTAACTTACGCGTCCGGGTTTTGTGGAACAGGAAATGGATCATGGAGTTTTACGGGTGGTTCTAGTTCTAGTTCAGCAAATCCAACATTTAGTTTTGTAACACCTGGAACGTACACCATTAAATTAACATCAACCAATGCCTGCGGTAGTGCGAGTGTAACAAAAACTGTAAAGGTAAAACAGCCGCCAACAATTTCACTTGCTACCATCGCTAATTTTTGTAATAGTGGTAGTTTAACGCCATCTGCTACTGTTGCAAGCTGTGCACCTAATACAAGCTCGCTTACGTACGCCTGGACATTTACGGGTGCTACTACAACATCATCCAGCAGTTCATCACCTTCTGGTATTAGTTATGCTTTGCCAGGTAACTACGCTATTTCATTATCAGTTTCTAACGAATGTGGTACTACATCTGCAACCAGTAATACTTTTACGGTACTACCAAATGGTCAGGTGAATCAACCAAACAATCAAGTGGTATGTAATGGTGCATCAACTTCGGCTGTAGTTTTTGGAACTACCAATGTAGGTGGCACTACTACTTATGCTTGGTCTAATAACACAACCTCTATTGGACTTGGTGCAAGTGGTACCGGAACTATTAATCCATTTTTTGGAGTGAATACTGGATCGTCTCCAGTTGTTGGAACAATAACAGTAACACCAACATATACCAGTGGTTCTGTAAGTTGTGTGGGATCTGCAAAACAATTTACAATTCAAGTAAACAATGTTGCAGCAGGAAGTATTGGTTTTAGCCAAACAATTTGTAATGGAGGAGATCCTGTGTTACTATCTAGTGTATCTAGTGGAACTGGTGCAGGCTCTGTAACATACCAGTGGCAATCATCTACAAACAACACCACTTGGTCAAACATTTCAGGAGCCAACAGCGCGGCATATGATCCTCCAAGTGGTTTAACAGTAAGTACCTATTATAGAAGAATTACCATTTCAACATTAAATGGACTTAATTGTAATTCCGTTCCATCTAACGTTGTCCTTGTTACTGTTCAGACAGTTCCAGTAAATGGTTCTATTGCTGCCAATCAAACGATTTGTACCGGTGGTGATCCTAGTTTATTTACAAGTGTATCATTAGGTTCTGGATCAGGTACTATAAATTATCAATGGCAATCATCTACTACAAGTACGACTGCAGGATTTTTAGATATATCAGGTGCTAATAGTGCTACTTATGATGTTCCATCTGGACTTACTGCAACAACTTATTATAGGCGATTAACGCGTAGTGTTCAAAATGCATTTACATGTTTATCGAGCGGAACTAATGTGGTTACAGTTACGGTTGTTGCTGATCCAACAATTACAAGTCAACCAACTGCTATAACACAATGCGTGGGTGGAAATGCTACATTATCAGTTACTGCAACAGGCGGAACACCATCATTAACGTATCAGTGGTATAGTAATGCAAGTAATTCAAATAGTGGCGGCACACTTATTGGTAGTGCAACATCATCAAGTTATACGCCTCCAAGTTCGAGCGCGGGAACTGTATATTATTATTGTATCATTAGCGCAAGCGGAAGCGGATGTGGAAGCACAACTACAAATGCAGCGGCTGTTGTTGTAGTAGCTGACCCAGCAATATCAGTACAGCCAGTTGGTTTTACAGAATGTATCGGAGGTACTGCAACAATCAGTGTAACTGCAACAGGCGGTACACCAAGTTTATCTTATCAATGGTTTAGTAATACAAGTAACACTAATACTGGCGGAACAAGTATTAGTGGTGCAATAAGTTCAAGTTATACGCCACCGAGTACGAGCGCGGGAACAACCTACTATTATTGTATAGTTAGCGCAAGCGGAAATGGATGTGGAAGTGTAACGAGTAATGTAGCAACTATTGTTATTGTAGCAGATCCTACAATTAGTACACAGCCTACAGCAATTTCACAGTGTATTGGTGGAGCAGCAGCATTAAGTGTAACGGCAACTGGTGGTACACCAAGTTTAACGTATCAGTGGTTTAGTAATACAAATAATGCAAATACCGGTGGATCAAGTATATTAAATGCAACATCATCAAGTTATACGCCGCCAAGTACGAGCGCGGGAACCATATATTATTATTGTGTTGTAAGCGCAAGTGGTAATGGATGTAACCCGGTAACATCAGATGTTGTAGCTGTTACTATTTTAGCAGATCCGTCTATTTCAAGTCAGCCAGTTGGCTTTACAGAATGTATCGATGGAACAACTGCATTAAGTGTAACAGCAACCGGTGGCACACCATCATTAGCATATCAGTGGTATAGAAATTCAACAAACTCTACTACTAGTTCAACACTTATTGTAGGTGCTATAAACGCATCTTATACACCGCCAAGTACAGGTGCTGGATTAACTTATTATTATTGTATAGTAAGCGCAACCGGAAATGGTTGTACAAGTACAACAAGTAGTATTGTGCTTGTTACTGTAGTTGCAGACCCAACAATTTCAAGTCAACCCACGGCTATCACACAATGTATTGGTGCAACAAATGCATTAAGTGTTACTGCAACCGGTGGCACACCAGCATTAACTTATCAGTGGTATAGTAATACAAGTAATTCAAATAGTGGCGGCACACTCATTGGAAGTGCAACATCATCAAGTTACACGCCCCCAAGTTCGAGTGCGGGAACGGTGTATTATTATTGTATTGTGAGCGCGAGCGGTGATGGTTGTGCTTCAACTACAAGTAATGCAGTAGCAGTTATTGTTCAAACAGCGCCAACGGCGGGGACTATTGGTTCTGATCAAACAATTTGTAGCGGTGGAGATCCTGCTGCGTTTACTAGTAGTGTAAATGGAACAGGTGATGGCGTGATTACATATCAATGGCAATCTTCATTAAATAATAGTAGTTGGTCAAATATTTCTTCTGCAACATCTGCAACCTATGATGTCCCTAGTGGATTAACAACAACTACTTATTATAGAAGAGTGACTGTTTCAACATTAAATGGTAATGCGTGTTCATCTACACCGTCTAATGTTCTTATAGTTACTGTACAAACAGTGCCAACTGCTGGAACTATTGCTGCAAGTCAAACAATTTGTAATGGAGGAAATCCTGCAGCATTTACAAGTAGTGCAGATGGCACAGGTGCTGGTGTTATTACCTATATATGGCAGTCGTCATTAAATAATAGTAGTTGGTCAGATATTGCTAGTGCAACTGCATCAACTTATGATGTGCCTAATGGTTTAACAGCTACAACTTTTTATAGACGAATTACAGTATCTACTTTAAATGGTGTTGCATGTCAATCTGTTGCATCAAATGTACTTACCGTTACGGTTCAATCAGT
>CANHCY010000048.1 GCA_947459295.1 Chitinophagaceae bacterium | reverse complement strand
CCTTTTCTGGTCTATACCTGCCAAATATCACGATTTATATAAACTTTTAACACTAAAATGGCCAATGTGGGTGCTAAAAGGATATTTTTGTTGACGTAAAAAGCAAATAACTATGACTGGACTTTTACTATTTATTGTGGGTGTGCTGGGTTGGCATATTGGCGTGTACGGGTTATTTAATAAATCAAAAATTGAAGGATGGAAAGCTTTTCTTCCATTTTATAATACCTATCAAATGGTGGAAGTAACCGGTATTAAAAAATATTGGTTTTGGTTGCAACTTATTCCAATTGCAGGACAGTTTATTACCATTTGGATTACCATCATTTATGTAATGCACTTTAAAAAAGTAAGTTTACTGGATCATGCCTTACTTGTTTTTTTACCGTTTGTTTATTTACCTTTTATTGGATTTTCTAAAAATACAAAATGGTATGGCGAAGAAGCTTTAGCGCATTACCACAAATCAGGTGCACGCGAGTGGATTGATGCGGGTGTATTTGCGATTGTTGCCGCAACACTTATCAGAACCTTTGTTTTTGAAGCCTATGTGATTCCATCGGAGAGTATGGAAAAAACGTTACTTGTAAACGACTTTTTATTCGTGAACAAAATGAGTTATGGTGCTCGTATGCCGCAAACACCTGTGTCATTTCCTTTTGTACATAATACCATGCCTTTTTCTGTAACGGCGCCTTCTTATACCACATGGGTTCAAGTGCCCTACACCCGTTTGCCTGCATTGACCGATGTGAAACGCAATGATGTAGTGGTGTTTAATTTTCCTACTGGCGATACCATTATTAATTTGCCGGAGTATGGAAGTAAAAGACCTTACTACGATGAGTTGCGTTATTCGTTTAAAGGCAACCGTGAAATGTTACAATCTGAGTTCCCAATACACGTGCATCCCATGGATAAAACCGATAATTATATCAAGCGTTGTGTGGGTGTTGGAGGCGATGTGTTGCAAATTAAAAACGGCGTTTTGTTTGTCAACAATCAAACTGCGTTTGTTCCACCTGCATCACAAACAGAATATATTGTAGTCACCAATAAAACACCTTTTGACCCTGGTTATTTAAAAGAAACGTTTAACATCGATGTAAACGATACCAAAGGACAGCTAGACGCTTTATCGGATAGCGCGTTTAAATTTAATGTAACTCCTGCAGAAGCGGCTATTTTAAAAACACTTCCTAATGTAAAATCCGTTAGCCCTTATATCGAAAATTATGCAGGTATTACTTTTCCTAACGATGAAGTTAATTACCCATGGACCATCGATAATTTTGGGCCACTCGAAATTCCAAAAAAGGGGAAGCCCATTGTTTTATCGGCTACAAATATTGCGTTGTATCAAAGGCTGATTGAAAATTATGAGCACAATACTTTTTCGGTAAGCAATGGACAGTTTATGATTAATGGTAAACCAGCCACTACCTATACCCCAAAGTATAATTACTATTGGATGATGGGGGATAACCGCCATCGAAGCCAAGATAGCAGGTTCTGGGGCTTTGTGCCAGAAACCCATATTGTTGGAAAGGCTTCTTTAATTTGGTTGAGTTGGGAAAACGGTCCAAGGTGGAAGCGTCTTTTTAATTTCATTCAATAAAATAACCATCATGCAAAAACAAACTGTTCAATTTTCGTACCAAGTTTTTGCATCACTAGATGCACTATCCATTAGTGATCAGGCCTTGTTTGCGAAAGCACAAGAGGCTTTGGTACTTGCACATGCGCCGTATTCAAAATTCAATGTAGGAGCAGCTGCTATTTTAGAAAATGGTGAAATCATAAAAGGAAGCAATCAAGAAAACGCGAGTTACCCCATTGGTATTTGTGCGGAGCGTGTTTTATTAAGTACTGCCTCTACTTTACAATCTAAAGTACCAATCATTACCATGGCTATAACGTATCACAATGAACGTGGAGGCAATAATATACCCATTGCACCTTGTGGTATGTGCAGACAAGCAATTGCCGAATATGAATCTATTGTAAACAAATCGATGCGCCTAATTTTAGGAGGAGCTACTGGTGAAGTATATGTGATTGAAAAAGCGGCAGATCTATTGCCGTTTGGATTTTCTGGCGTTCACTTGCAATAAAAGACCCCGAAATTTAAAACAAGGTTTGCACGCCGTGTTTGATTCTAAATTCGTGTTGCAATAGCCATTTCTTTTTTGGCATGCCACCTGCATAGCCCACTAAAGAACGGTCTGCACCAATTACACGGTGACAAGGTACGAGTATCATTAATTTATTTTTTCCATTGGCAGCTGCCGCAGCTCTTACCACTTTTGGGTCACCCATTTTTTTGGCTAATTCGCCGTAACTCATGGTAGCGCCAAATGGGATTTCTGATAATTTCCCCCAAACTTTTTCTTGAAATTCGGTACCGTCTTGATGAATAGGGAGGTCAAATGTTTGTCTATTGCCTGCAAAATATTCTATCAATTGCTCAATACAATCATGAATGATAGCAGGCGTTTCAGTGCTTTGATCTTCTGGATTGGTTTCGTTTTCCGCAAAACTTATTTGAGTAATATAGAGATCTGTTCCGCCAATTTTTAAAACGCCAATTGGACTATCATAGTAGGCAAACGTAATAACATCTATAGCGGTGTCTAATATCATATTATTCGCTTTTTGCCTGTAGTAGTTCGATTATTTGTGCAATTTCTAACTGCTTGTGTGTTTTAGAGTTTCTGCCGTAGCATTTACTTAATTCGGAAAGCATAATCGCTAAAGTGTCTGCAGCGGATTGGGCTTTAAAATGCGAAGGTTTAGGTTTTATGTTGATGCGTTCAAAATAGCTATCAATATCTGCATGTGAAAATGCATTGCCATTGGTAGCATCTATATAGAAATGAATTTTATCTTGCGGATTGCCTATATAGTGTGCTTCTTCATAGTCGGAATGATAGAAGGCGAGGATACACTGTTTTGGAATATTAATAATTTTAGCATGAATATCTAGTTGCTCACATAAAATTTGATAGATAATGCCATTGCTCATCGCATTGCCTTGCTTGGTTTCTAGAACTTTGTGTACAAAAAAATCGTCGTGATTTTTGTAGTCAACTTCGTTGCCAAATAATTTATAGTATTTATATAAAATACTGGTTAATACATTAGCCTGTTCTAGCGGCGTTAAAAAACTATTAAGCTCTAGCCAAATATTACGCCTCATTTTTTCTAAATCTTGAAGCGCAGCCGTATTATTAATATCCGGGTATTCTAATTTTGCAATAAGGAAGGCACCAGATAATAAATCCTGCGGAGCCGTACTTTTCCAAACAACCAAGTCGTTTAGTAAATCTGTAAAATGCAGCCTTTGAATAATGCCTTCAATTCTTTGTTGAACGTCTTCTGATAATGTGGTTTCCCAAAGGTGTTCTAGATTTGGAATAATTCCTTTACCATAGGCAACAATTTTTTCAGAAATACTAGAATAGATTTCTTCGTCTGGATCGTCAATAAGGGTGAAAAGGGCTTTGATCTCTTTTGTTTGCTCCATGTTGCTGCTAAATCTTACCCAAACTAAAATAAAATTAGACAAACCATCACTATTTAGTTATTCAGTGCTGTGGGAAACAACGCGGTTTGTTGACATACTATTTTGTTTTGTTTAACGTTCACTGGCATACTCGAATAAGTTCTATGTTAAATCGGGTCTATTTATGCACATCATTGAGGGGGAGAACCAATTATGTGTTAACTTGTGTAATCACATTTAAAAACCGCGCATGTCTACATCCTACATATCGCCTAAATTCCCTGCCACCAAAGATTCATTACACGCCGAATTAAAAAAGCGCGTACAAGCTTATTTTGATGAAAAGGGTATTGATGCCACTGGAACATCGGGGCTATTCACCAAAGCGATCTTAATGATTTTAGCGCTTATTGCCGTCTATATTCATATCGTATTTTTTACACCTATTTGGTGGCTTGCACTGATTGAGTGCGTGGTGATGGGGGGGCTTGTAGCCGCTATTGGATTTAATGTAATGCATGATGGTAGCCATGGTAGTTTTAGTACCAACAAATGGCTTAATAAAATTGCAGCATCTTCTATTAGTTTATTAGGCGCTAATAGGTTTATGTGGAAAATGAAGCACGTAATGATCCACCATACTTTTACAAACGTAGATGGTGTAGATGATGATATTGAAGTGGGTGGATTAATGCGCATGGCGCCCACTCAAAAAAAATACGGCCTTCATAAATTTCAGCACATTTATTTTTGGGCCCTTTATATGCTACTTTATGTTTTCTGGATTTTCTTTACAGATTACAAAAAATATTTTTCTCAAAAAATCGGATCCGTACCACTTAAAAAAATGGAACTCAAAGATCATATCGAGTTTTGGGTGGTAAAAGTATACCATGCCGCAGTATTTGTTGTATTGCCAATAGCGCTTTTAGGTTGGGTGAAGTGGTTGGTTGGATTTTTGGTAATGACCATGTTTGCAGGCTTTGTATTAAGCATTGTATTTCAGTTGGCGCATACTGTCGAGCACACTGATTTTCCGGTAGTCGATGACCAAAATAAATTACCCGACGAATTTGCAGCACATCAAATTAAAACGACTGCAAATTTTGCAACTAAAAATAAATTAATTAGTTGGTTAGTAGGCGGGCTTAATTTCCAAATCGAGCATCATTTGTTTCCTAAGATTTCACACGTGCATTATCCTGCAATTAGCGAGATTGTAAAAAATGTATGCGCAGAGTTTCACCTGCAATACATTGAGTATCCTACCATGCGCAGAGCCGTTTTAGCCCACGTACATTTCTTACGTGATATGGGTAGAGCGTAAGCTTTATTTTTTAGGAGCAGATTTTTTAGGAGCAGATTTTTTAGCCGCCGCCTTTTTGGTAGCAGGTTTACTTGCTGTTTTATTCGCTGACTTAGTCGCTGTTTTTGCCGCAGACTTTTTAGCTGGGGCTTTGGCCTTTTTGCTAAAGGCACCAGGTACCTGAAGTTCAATCATGGCTTTAACGGTTTCGATATCTACTTCCGCTAAATCAGCAGCTTCATATTTTGTGCCATCTGCTTTACGACCCAGTTTTAGCATCTTTTTGTTGAATTTGATAAATGGACCCCATCTACCATTTTCGATACTAATTTTATCGGCAGGCCAGTTTTGTATATACCTGTTGGCTTCTTTCTCTAATTTCTTTTCAATCAACGCATTGATGTCAGCGTCACTGAGGTTGTCAAAATCGTAGGCTCTAGGAATATTAATAAAGATGCCATCCCATTTAATAAACGGTCCAAAACGGCCTTTTCCTTTCGTTACAGGCAGTTCTTTATAGTGTGCAATAGGCGCTTCGGCAAGTTCCTTCTCATTTAATAGTACAATGGCTCTGTCCATATCCATGGTATGAAGGTCTTCGCCTTTAGGAATGGATATAAATTGTTCGCCTAATTTAATATAAGGACCAAATCTACCCACGTTAACGGCTAACTCCATTTCGTTGTAAGTGCCCAGTACGCGTGGTAAAGAAAAGAGTTCCATGGCTTCCTGCATGGTAATGGTTTCGATACTTTGATCTGCTTTTAATTTAGCAAACCTTGGTTTTTCTTCTTCGTCTTGATGACCAATTTGAACCATGGGGCCGTAGCGTCCCATGCGGGCAATTACTTTTTTCCCAGTGGCTTCATCAAAACCTAATTCTCTTTCACCAACTGCTCTATTTGCGTTTTCGAGGGTATGTTCTATGTTTTCATGGAATGGTGTGTAGAATGATTCAATCATGCTTTTCCATTTGGTTTTACCGGCAGCAATTTCATCAAACTCCTGTTCAATTTTTGCAGTAAAACCATAATCCATAACCTTACTAAAGTGCTGCTTTAGAAAATCGGTGACCACCATACCTAAATCTGTAGGGAACAGTTTAGATTTTTCGGCACCGGTATTTTCAGAAACAATTTCTTTTTCGATGCTATCATTTTTACGCAGAATAAGTAAGTTAGATAGACGCTTAACGCCTTCTTTATCTCTCTTTTCTACATAATTACGTTTAATAATAGTAGAGATGGTAGGGGCGTAGGTAGAAGGTCTGCCAATACCTAATTCTTCCATCTTTTTAACAAGGGATGCCTCGGTGTATCTAGCGCCTGGACGTGAAAATTTTTCGGTGGCCGTCATCTCCGCAAAATCAAGTTTTTGATTGGCCACAAGTGGCGGTAAAATGCCTTCTGTGTCATCATCATCCTCGTCGTCTTTTCCTTCTAAATATACTTTTAAGAAACCGTCAAATTTGAGTACTTCTCCAGAAGCGGTTAACTGTTCTTTGTTGGTAGAAATATTAATTTTTGCAACCGTTTTTTCAAAAGCGGCATCGCTCATTTGAGAAGCAATGGTTCTTCTCCAAATCAGTTCATAGAGGCGTCTAGTTTCTTCATCTGCTACCGTTTTATTATTCATGTAGGTAGGCCTGATGGCTTCGTGCGCTTCTTGTGCGTTTTCGTTTTTATTCTTGTATTTTCTGGGCTGATAATAATTAGCACCATAACTACTTTCCACTTCTTTATGAATATCTCCCATGGCCGTATCACTTAAATTGATACTGTCGGTACGCATATAAGTAATCTTACCACTCTCATACAATTTTTGTGCGAGTAACATGGTTTTGGTTACGCCATATCCTAATTTACGAGAAGCTTCTTGTTGTAGGGTAGAAGTTGTAAAAGGTGCTGCTGGTGTGCGTTTGGTAGGTTTTACCGTAACGTCATCTACCGTGTATGTAGCGCTTTTACAACTGGTTAAAAAATCGTTTGCAGAAGCTTGTGTATTTACTTTTGAAGGTCCTTCTGCTTTAAATGAAACTGTTTTTTTGTTTACATCTAATGCCGTAAAAATGGCTTCAATTTTATAACTACTTTCTGGAATAAAATGATTGATCTCTCTTTCTCTTTCTACAATCAAACGTACAGCAACACTTTGTACACGGCCAGCACTTAAACTTTTTTGCATGCCAATTTTGCGCCATAAAACAGGGCTTAATTCAAAACCTACTAAACGGTCAAGAACCCTTCTTGCTTGTTGCGCATCCACGAGATCCATATTAATGAAACGTGGATTTTGTACTGCTTTTTTTATAGCCGGTGCTGTAATTTCATGGAATACGATACGCTTGGTAGTAGCAGGGTTTAAACCGAGTACTTCGGCAAGGTGCCAACTAATACTTTCTCCTTCACGGTCCTCATCCGATGCCAGCCAAACTTCGCCAGATTTTTTAGCGATTTGTCTTAGTTCTTTTACGACTCTTTCCTTCTCATCTGGGACAATATAGTGTGGTTGAAATTGCTTTTCAATATCAATACCCTTATCGCCTTTATCAAGGTCGCGAATATGGCCATAACAGCTTTTTACCTCAAAATCAGACCCTAGGATCTTTTCTATGGTTTTGGCCTTTGCCGGGGACTCAACAATCAATAAATTCTTTGCCATGTAGCTGCAATATTAGTTGAAACCTTGAAAACACAAAAAAACTTACTTCAACTTGGGGCGAAAATAGCCCTCAAAAACCTAGTTCTGAGGGGTTAAAAAAGCGCCAATTTTTTTCATAACTCCTTGATCTCTATATACTTTGTTGTGGCCGAGCCCTTCCGTAATAAAAAATTCTTGATGGGGCTTGGCGCTCTTTTGTGCCTGTAATGTATCTGAAAAGGGGCAAATGGAATCATTTTTATCATGAATCCAAAGGCAAGGGGTATCAATAACCGTAAGGGAATGGGTCACCGAAAAATAGGATATGGGCTTACCTGCCATACTTATTATATATGCTTCAATGGCCGCTTGCAAATCAGGTTGTACCTGCAGCATTTTATAAAACCACCGAAGGGCAGTGGTGGTTTCTGTAGCGGGGGCAATTAAAACCATCTTCTTATTGGCTGCATCTGGTAAATCCTGCATTGCCAGAGAAAGTGCAAGGCCTCCAAACGAATGGGCAATAAATGCATCAATCCCATTTTCCACCTCGTTTACCTGACATATAAAACGCTTGTAAACAAGGGCGTTTACAATTTTTCCTTCACTATCTCCATGACCAGGGGCGTCAAAAGCCAGCACTTCATAACCCATCTGTAATAATAGGGGTACATAGTGCTCAAATTTATAGGCATAACTGCTAAAACCATGCAGTATCAATACTTTTTTACCATTTGGGGTGGTTGGCGTCCATCCATAACCAACAATGGCCAAACCTTCAAAATCAATCAATTTAGGCGTCGCTTTTGTAAAAATGGTGGGTCTTTTTTGCGTTATTTTTCGGGTATAGGGCGTGCAAAACAAACGAAAGGCCTCCACTGCGGCTTTTTCTTTAGATAAGTAAGAGAGGGTTCTTAATTTGTTTTTGTAGTATCCAATGACTAAGCGCTGACCCAATTTCATTTTCATGGAGCAAAGATAATGACCTCTTTCTGCATAAAAATTTCCTTTTTCGCTACATAAATTGTTCAACGAAATGGGTGTAGCCACATTTTTGAAATACTTTTGCGGTCCAAAGCATCAAGTTATGTATACAGTAAACGTGAAATTTGAACAGAAAGGTTTAGAGCCGGTAACCCTTTCAAATATTGAACCGGATCAAAGTTTATTAGAAGTATGTTTAGATAATGGCATAGAACTTCACCATAACTGTGGTGCCGTTTGTGCTTGTAGTACTTGTCATATGTATGTGCATACGGGTATGGAGCACCTCGAAGAATTATCTGACAGAGAAGAAGATTTTATTGATAGAGCGGTAAATCCTCGTATTAATTCAAGACTTGGATGTCAGTGCGTGCTTCAGGCTGGTACAGGTACAATCGAAATTACCCTTCCGGATCAAACACAGTTTTTAGGCGAATAATATTAGTTGTAACTTACTTTATCAAATGTAACTATGAGTCATTTTGAACCACCAATACACTGGGCAGATCATGAAGATATTGCCATGAAATTATATGAACGCTTTGGCGATGATTTTACGGAATCAAAAATCTACAGGGTTCGTTTCACAGATCTATTAACATGGATTTTAGAAACTCCAAATTTTACGGGTGCCAAAGAACAAAGTAACGAAGGTCATTTAGAAATGATTCAAAGTGCATGGGTGTATGAGTGGAGAGACAATCAAAAATAAATTCAATGCTGCATCAGTTTAAAAATATAAACACCATAGTACTTGATGTGGATGGTGTTTTAACCGACGGTACATTACTTGTAATGCCTGGCGGACTGATGGTAAGACGCATGAATATTAAAGACGGTTACGCGATACAACTAGCCGTAAAAAAAGGATATCATATTGCTATTATTTCTGGTGGGGATTCTCCGGAAGTAAAAGACCGACTACAAAAATTAGGGGTTACGGATGTGTACATGAAAGTGCATGATAAGTTATCTGTGCTGCAAGAATATTTACTTTTAAATGGGTTGAATGCTGCTAACACGGCCTATATGGGTGATGATATGCCAGACTATGACGTCATGAAAGAAGTGGGTATGGCTACTTGTCCCGCAGACGCAGCAACAGAAATCAAGGAACTATCTGCCTATGTGTCGCCGCTAAATGGAGGCGCAGGTTGTGTGCGTGATTTAATTGAAAAAATTATGCGCGTAAGAGGCGATTGGAGTGAAGACACAACCGTCAGGTCTCAATAAATTATCAATACGCCAATTACAGTTGCATGAAAAAAATAGTTGCTTTTTTGACGCTTATTCGTGCAAGCAATTTAATTTTTATTGTGCTGACTCAATTTTTATTTGAGTATTGTATTTACCAAAGAATATACGGATCTCCTACACCTGCACAGTCTGTGCAATTTTGGTTGATTGTGCTAGCTTCTGTGTTTATTGCTGCTGCCGGTAATAGCATCAATGATTATTTTGATTTAAATATTGATCAAATCAACAAGCCAAGTAAAGTGGTGGTGAATGTTGCCATCAGTAGGCGCTGGGTTATATTTTTTCATTTGGTATTAAGTATGTTGGGTTTATTTTTCACCGCTTATGCACTACCCATTCAGTCCTATTGGTATTTGGTTTTTGCCAACATGATGTGTATTGTTTTGCTATGGGTGTACTCAACAAACTTTAAAAAACAACTACTCATTGGCAATGTGCTTATTTCATTATTAACGGCATGGGTGATCCTTATTTTGTTTTTTTCAAAAGCGCCACTTCAAATAAATAACCTTTTAGAATCGGGCGATAAAGAAATTCGTTTTTTTAGACTCACTATTTTATACGCGTCTTTTGCCTTTATTATTTCATTAATTAGAGAAGTGATAAAAGATGTAGAAGATAGGGTAGGTGATGCAAAATATGGATGTAGAACCATCCCGATCGTGTGGGGTTTAACGGCTACTAAAGTTTTTGTGGCAGTTTGGCTAGTAGTATTAATTGCGGTACTTATTATCTTGCAATTTTATGTGCTCCCCATGGGATGGTGGGAAAGTATTGTTTATTGTGTGCTTGCTATTGTTGCACCACTTGTATGGGTGTTTGTAAAATTACTTAGCGCACAAACCGAAAAAGATTTTGGTAAACTAAGCACGGTTATAAAAATTGTGATGCTCACGGGTATTGTATCCATGGTTTTTTTCAGGTATTATTTGTAGTGAACATGAATAAAAAAATTATACTAGCCTCGGGTTCTCCGCGCCGGAAAACACTACTGGAGTGGGCTGAGGTTTCTTTTGAAGTCATTGTAAAACCAACCGACGAAAGTTATCCTGAGGGCCTTGCCATAGAAGAAGTGCCCGTTCATATCGCGCGCCAAAAAGCTTTAGCGGTATCAAACGTCATTACTGGTGACGAACTCGTGATTGCTGCGGATACCATTGTTGTTTTAGAAAATGAAATTATAGGTAAGCCAACTAGTAGAGAAGACGCTATTTTAATTTTATCCAAGTTGGCCGGAAAAACACACCGTGTGATAACGGGCGTGGTACTTTTAGAAGGCGCTAACGAAACCGCTTTTGCGGATAGCACAACCGTACATTTTCATCCCCTCACAACGGAGCAAATTACTTTTTATGTAGACAAGTACAAACCTTATGATAAAGCGGGCGCCTATGCCATCCAGGAATGGATTGGTGTGGTAGGCATCAAATCGGTGGAAGGCGATTTTTACAATGTAATGGGTCTTCCAGTTAGCAGGGTGATGCAGGCGCTTCAAGCCATGCTTTAATGGCTGCAGTTTTATGGTCGATTTAGCCGCCGTGATTTACGCTGGCCAGCTAAAACTGAAGTCCAGTTCCACGTCTGGATGCAGGGTACGCTCTACGGGACAGGTTCTAGCTACTTTTTCTAAAATCTCTTTTGTTTTTTCGTCTAGCTGTAGGCTATCCGGAAATTGAATATGGACAATTATTTTGCCTATTCGGCGTGGGTCGCTTACCATAATTTTGGTGGCATCAGCGGTGGTGCCATCCAGTGCAATGCCCATACTTTGTGCTTTAATACCCATGGTGGTAACCATACAAGTAGCCAGTGCCGTGGCCACTAAATCGGTGGGGGAAAACCTTTCGCCGTTGCCCTGGTTGTCTGTGGGGGCATCGGTTTCAATGGTGGTCCCGCTTTGTAAATGTGTAGCCTCGGTTCTTAACTTAGTTTTATAAATAATTTGTGCAGTCATTGGTTCAATTTTGCCTTAAATTTACAAGGAACTAATCAAATGAGCGTGAAGAAAATAGTTAATATATCTGCACTCCTTCAAAAAATAGGCGTTGTCCTTTTATTGAGCTTTCTTTTTGTGGGCATGGGTTTTGCGCAGCTGCGAAAATTATCTCCAGCACAGGAAGAAAAATTACGTTTAAAAAACGAACGCCGTGAAAAAATTAACCAGCTCATTAAACAAGAAGAAGAAGGCGCTTTAATTTATCAAAAACAAATTAGTCAAGGTATTCATTTTAATACCGATGGTTGGAGTATTTTTTATGAAAAAGGAAAATACAAAACAATCACTACAACAAATTTGTGGTGGGTAGAACTTGGCGAGCATAGGCATCCAAAAGAAGAAAGAACACCAACAGCTAGTTCGGTTCAAGGTTTTATTATTTTATCGAACTATGTGTATGGAAAGCAAAATAATTTGTATGATGTAAAACTTGGTTTTGGTCAACAAAAATTAATAGGAGGAAAGGGTAATAAAAACGGCGTTGCTGTTTCGGCTATTTATGGTGGGGGCATTACCGCGGGTTTTTTAAAGCCTTATTATTTGCAAATACAAAATCCATCAACACAGCGTCAAGAAGATATTAAATACGATAACAATGATCAACTTTTTCTAGATCCTACTATAATTTTAGGCAAGGGATCTTTTAGCAAAGGGTTCAGTGAAATGCAGATTGTTCCGGGCGGTCACTTAAAAGGTGCCCTTCGTTTCGACTATGGACGCTACAATGAAGTGGTGTCTGCGCTTGAAGTAGGTTTAAAAGCTACTTATTTCTCAAAAAAGATGCCAGTAATGCTCTTAAACGACGAAAAAAGCCTCTTTTTTAACGCCTATATTTCTGTCATTTTTGGTAAGCGAAAGTGACCTATTTTTGCATTCCAAGCAATTATTAAGAATCTCAATTTCATGCAAGAATTACCTGTTGTCCCAAAAATAGATCCAACAACATCCAAAATACAAAAGCCCAATTGGTTGCGTGTAAAACTGCCCATTGGTGAAAGTTACAAGCACGTTAGAGGACTTGTTGATACCCATAAACTACATACCATTTGCGAAAGTGGCAACTGTCCAAATATGGGAGAGTGCTGGGGTGAAGGGACGGCTACATTTATGATACTCGGTAATGTGTGTACCCGTAGTTGCGGATTTTGTGCGGTGGCCACCGGGCGTCCAGCTCCCGTAGATTTTGATGAACCTCAGCGCGTGGCAGAAGCCATTCATTTAATGAAGGTGAAGCATGCCGTTATTACGAGTGTAGATAGAGATGAATTAAAAGATGGTGGTTCTACCATTTGGTATAATACCATTAAAGCCGTTAAAGCTTTAACACCGGATACAACACTTGAAACATTGATACCTGATTTTAAAGGCATTCAAGATCAAATACAGCGCCTTATTGATGCAGCGCCTGAAGTGATTAGTCATAATATGGAAACCGTGGAAAGGCTTACACGTCAAGTGCGTGTGCAAGCAAAGTACCAGCGTTCTTTAGGGGTATTAGAAACCTTAAAAATAGGCGGTATGCGCACCAAAACGGGTATGATGCTTGGCCTTGGTGAAACCAAAGATGAAGTGGTACAATCCATGAAAGATTTGGTGAATGTAGGTTGTGATGTATTAACCCTTGGTCAATATTTACAACCCACTAAAAAACATTTAGCGGTACAACGTTTTGTGCATCCCGATGAGTTTGCTGAACTTCGTGAAATTGGTTATCAAATTGGTTTTGATTATGTAGAAAGTGGTCCACTTGTACGTTCGTCTTATCATAGCGAAAAGCATGTGATTAAAGGGTGGGGCAAAGAAAAGTGGCTATCTGAAAAAAGCTTATGAAAAATATAGTATACGCACTTTTACTCACATTTATTTCTACCGCTGTTGTAGCGCAAGTTAGTTGGAAAAATGTTGACGCCGAGTTTGGTCCCTTGCCAGCTTCTATGCACGTATACAAAACTACAGATGCTATTGATGGTAAATTCAATATTGCCTATTATATTAGTTACGATTTAAAAGATAAATCGCATGCTTTATCTACAGCAGTAGGCAATGGAAAAAGGTATACGCCTCAAAAATTTTACGATTCTATAGCTGGTAAGCCACTCGTAGTAATGAACGCTACTTTTTTTGAATTTGCACACAATTCAAATTTAAATTTAGTAGTAGACAATGGCGAAATAAAATCGTATCACTTACATTCACTTCCAGGCAAAGGAAAAGATACATTAACGTATAGGCATGTGTATGGTGCGGCACTCGGTATTTCAAAATCCAATAAGCCAGATGTAGCATGGGTATACACCGATACTGCAGATGCCAATGTGTACGCATCGCAAACGGTTATTCCGATGTTTAAAGATTCGGTTGCCGATGTACCTGCAAGCGTTATGCTTTCTAAAGGAAATTTTAAAAAATGGAAAGTGAAAACAGCAATAGGAGGTGGTCCTGTTTTATTGCAAGATGGTGCCATCAAAATCACCAACAATGAAGAATTAAAATTTGCTGGCAAAGCCATTTCAGATAAACATCCCCGAACAGCTGTTGGTTATACGGCTAATAATGAACTCATCTTATTTGTTTGTGAAGGACGCTTTCCGGGAAGGGCAGACGGATTAACCCTTCCTCAAATGGCAGGCCTCATGCAGCAGATTGGTTGTGTAGAAGCACTCAATTTAGATGGTGGAGGTAGTAGTTGTTTACTTATAAATGGTAAAGAAACCATTAAGCCTTCCGATAAAGAAGGGCAACGTCCAGTGCCTGCCGTATTTATGATTCGCTAATTTATTTACCTACAATATTTATTTTAGATCCCAGGCAAGTGCCGATGCACCTAATATAGCAGCATCCGATTCTTTTAAGTGGCTCACTAAAATTTTCACTTTGTTTTGAAAAATTTGAATGAGGTTGGCTTCCATGCTTTCTCTGGTAGGCTTTAATATTAAATCGCCAGCTTTTGTTAAGCCACCAAATAATATAATGGCTTCAGGACTTGAAAACATAACAAAGTTGGCAAGTGCAGCGCCTAAAATAGTGCCCGTAGATTCAAAAATTTGTTTCGCTACTGTATCGCCTGCAATAGCGGCTTCATATACTTTTTTAGAATCAATTTGATCGGATGGAACTGACCTTAATGAACTAGGTTCGGTGCTTTTTTCTAAAATTTCGAGTGTGGTTAAGCGAACACCTGTTGCGGATGCATAGGATTCTAAAGAACCTCTTTTGCCTGTGCCTTCATGTAGTCTACCATTTGGAATGATGGTTGTATGGCCTAATTCACCAGCAAAACCATCGTGACCATAAACGAGTTTCCCATTGGCAACAATGCCGCTTCCTACTCCAGTGCCAAGGGTAATCATGATAAAATCTTTCATGCCCTGTGCAGCACCATACATCATTTCACCAATAGCTGCCGCGTTGGCATCATTGGTTAATACCACCGGAATTTTAAATTTATCTTCCATCATGCGGGCAAGTGGAATAATGCCTTTCCAAGGAAGGTTGGGGGCGTACTCAATGGTTCCTGTGTAAAAGTTTCCATTAGGTGCGCCCACGCCAATTCCTTTTATGCGGCCTATACCGCCAACATTGTCAATTAATTTACTGAGCTCGGTATGGAGTTCATCAATAAAGTCATTTACATCCGTGTGTTTACGTGTAGATATTTCACTTGAAAATAAAACATTTCCCACGCGGTCTACAATACCAAATTTGGTACCCGTTCCACCAATGTCTATGCCTATTGCTAATGCCTCTAATGCGCTCGTATTATTTAACATGTTTTTTATTTCAATTTCGTTCAATCATATTTTGGTCAAACTAGTGACCGCCACTTACCTGTGCATCAAAATCGATGCCTTGTGTTTTTAATACTGCTTTTTGTTTTAATGCTAAGTACGCTAAGAATAAAAATCCTGCGGCTGCTAATAAATATGATTTATGCATACCTACAGCATCCATATCTCCAATCGCACCTTGCAATGGTGGAATAATTGCTCCACCTAAAATCATCATAATTAAAAATGCAGAACCTTGGCTGGTATATTTTCCTAAACCACCTACGCTTAAAGAAAAAATACAAGGCCACATAACAGAGCAGCATAGTCCGCCTGCCATAAATGCGTACACAGATACAATACCGTTTGTAAATACGCCAACTAACATACATGCAGCGGCAAGTACAGAAACAGCTAATAAAGTTTTAACTGGTTTTTCTTGACCATAAAAGAATGCACCAACAGCAATGGCAATAAACACCGCGTATCCAAATAAATCAGTAACATCGTTACCGTAAATTTGACTCACGCCAAGTACTACGCCAAACGCAATAAATGGAACCACAATCATCATCACTGTTTTAAGGGTCCCTTTTAAATTAAATACGCTAATAGCACCTGTCCATCTGCCAATCATTAAGCTACCCCAGTAGAGCGAAACGTATTTTGAAATAGCACTTTCATCTAAACCTTCGGCAGTTAAATAACCAGGTATTTTTAATAAAGCACCAAAATTATTATCGATGGTTACTTCAACGCCTACATATACGAAAATGCCAATCATACCATAGATTAATTGAGGATATTTCATAGCACCCCATCCATCATTATTTTTAATCGCACTAGCGTTAGAATAAAATAATACACCTACAACTGCAACTAAAGAAATAAGTAACAAAGTAAGTTTCGAAACTTCTGTAAACTGACCAACTACAATGATAGCACCAATTAAAAGTGTCATCATTAGTAAACTAGAAGAAGCTTTGTTTGCTTTTTCAAAAGCTTCATCATTTTTACCGTCTGGTAAATTTGAGAAGGTAAAAAATAATGCAACAGCTGCAAAAACACCGGCAACAATAAGGTATAAAATATTGATATTGGTTACAGTAACTACTGCAGCCTTACTATCAGCGGTTCCAAATAAGAAAAAGCTTACAATGATGGGACCCAGTGTGGTACCTAAAGAGTTGATACTTCCGCCTAAATTTAAGCGGTGCGAACCCGTAGAAGGATCGCCTAATGAAATAGCAAAAGGTTGAGCTGCAGTTTGTTGCAAAGAAAAACCAAGTGCTACCACAAAAAAGGATGCTAAAATGGCTGGGAATGAATTAGCATTTGCAGAAGGTATAATAAGTAAGGCACCGACTACAGAAATAAGCAGTCCGTATATAATGCCTTTTTTATAACCAATTTTGTTGAGTAGGTCTTTTCCTAAAACGTTAGAAAAAATAAATAAGATAAGTGAGCCAATAAAATAAGCACCATAAAATGCAGATCCAATTAGTTGCGACTCAAAATTATTGAGGTTGAAATGTGTTTTACAAAAAGGAATAAAAATACTGTTAGAAGCAGCAATAAATCCCCAAAAGAAAAATACCATCACAAGGGTT
>CANHCY010000047.1 GCA_947459295.1 Chitinophagaceae bacterium | reverse complement strand
AGATACATTGGTTTTATGAAAAGCGGCCAACCCACAAGCATTTTGTGGCAGTATGGGATTATCTGTTATTTTTGCTACCCTTTTAGGGATGGTCCCGTAGTTCAATGGATAGAATAGAAGTTTCCTAAACTTTCACCTAATTCAATGGGCTATTTACACAGACAATCATAGGATTATCTATGAAATTAATAAATTGAGACAAAGAAAGTGCAGTAAATCCTGCAGTAGATTTTGAAATATGGCCCTGTAGTTAAATGGATATAACCAGCGTTTCCTAAACGTTAATTCCAAGTTCGATTCTTGGCGGGGCCACCAAATACCAAGATTTTTTGATGCTTTTTTTTTGGGGGGGGTGGGGGTATAAACTCCTCATTTAATAGGTAAAGGTGGATGAAATCTATTTGCCTATCAAATTAGAAAATGAAAAAATTATAGCCTTTCATTAACAATAATTTTTACGCAACCAATTGTCCATTGAGTATTTTTAACTGTTAGCAAAAATAAGAAAACATTACTAGCAATGAAATTAACAATACTCATCTTTGTCACGTTACTCCCATTTTTTAGTGAGTGTCAAACAATAGACTCAGCTTTTATTGAGAAATTTATTGGTAATAAATATAAGACAGATACAGCTTCATTTTTACCGACCTATAAATTTATTGATGATAAGGGTAACTCATTGTCACTTAGCGATTTCAGAGGAAAAATTCTTTACATTGATGTATGGTCTACAAATTGCCCTCCATGCTTAGCACAGTTCCCATATCGCGAACAATTATTAAATCGCTTAAAAAGATTACACTTAGATACTTCAATCGTTTTTATAAATATTAATATTGAAGACTCTAAAAAAAATTGGAAAAAAGCAATAAAAAAGTATCAACCTGTCGGAATTAATCTTCATTGTTCTGATACATCACTTTATAACAATTGGAATATACATGCACTGCCTTGTCATATTCTATTAAGCAAAACTGGCTATTTGCTAGGTCAACAAATTGCAGGCCCTGATGATGGCATGATAGATTGGATTCTTTATTCTTCTATAAAAGGTAATAACTTAATAGATGCTATTTGGAGGTCATTCAACCAAGGTAAATTAATGGAAAAGTATAAAACGTCTAAAGCAATAACTGATAAAGAGTATGCCAAATGGTTTAACGAAATAATGCCAGCTCTAGTTGAGTATGATATGTGGAGGAAAAACAGAAATAGCCGTAAAATTAAATAGAAGGTTCCTACAACAACAACAAATAAGCAGCTGCAGCAAACCCACAAGCACCTCCCCCGTTTTGAGTAACCGCAATAGGGCTTCCTGATGCATAACGACCTTGGTAAATCTTATTTCCTTCAATAACGCCCACCGGACTTCCGGAAGCATAACGTCCTTTATAAATTTTATTCCCTTCAACAACACCTACTGGAGTTCCTGAAGCGTACCTACCCCTGTATATTTTATTTCCTTCAATAACAGCAATTGGACTTCCGGAAGCATACCGTCCTTGATAAATTTTACCATTATCAAAAACAGCAATGGGGCTACCTGATGCATACCTGCCTTGATAAATTTTACACTGTGCACTTGACACATGCGCAAACACTATCAAAATGAAAAAAAATACAATGCTTTTCTTGAAGATCATAATTAACAATTTAGATTACTAATGTACAACAAGGGCACAAAAAAACACCACGCTCTAAATCAATGACTTCTCCCCCCAGATTAGTACGATTTATGACGTGGTGTCTACTACAAATCTAATCTAAGCGCATACATATTCACCGTTTTATCGTTACGTTTGCATTTAAATTGCAAACTATGAACCAGCTAGAAAGGCTTCATTTTATGTACCAGCTACTAGAAACTGAGCCTCGAACGGTGCAAGACATCAGCAAAGAGCTTGCACAAAAAGGCTTTACAACTGCAAATAGACAAATCTATAACGACCTAGCACAGCTCGAAAAAAACTATTTACGACAAAATCAAGCTTTACAAATTACAACTGGGCAGCACAACCAAAAAACATACCGGCTAGTATACACTGATATCACGATTCCTGTTACAGGATTTGACGTAAACTCCTATCAATTGAGTAGGCTTTCTATGACTACCTATATTACTGAGGGACGCGGTGAATCTATCAATAAATTTAGAGATATCGTAGCCAAAAAAATTATGCACCTTGGCAAAACTAAATATGCAGCACTTCCATTAGAACAAAATTTTAACTCACACTTTTTTGAAAGAAAGTACACCACCGATTTCAACCAAATCACAGAAGACATCATATGGTCGATTGCAAATAATAAAATAATTGAAATTGAAAATATATATGGAGACGCCACCAATGTAACATCAGATGTCACGTATCCATTTAAATTGAAGCCACTCCTACTTGTATTCCATAACGGTGCCTATTACACGGCTGGATTTATTACAAATAAAAACATCTTTATCACCATTGACCTTTCTAAAATAGTGTCTTATAATATCACCAATCAAACATTTGCTTATAAAAAAGCGCTCCCGCTTGCTAAAGCAGAACTGTTAAAAAGATTTGGCTTAACCGCTAATATTGATGATGAAGTATATGATATAGAACTAGAATTTTCAAGTATCACAGGAGAGTTTATAAGTCATTACAACTGGCATGCAACACAAAGCTTTGCAACTTTAAAAAATGGAAATTACCGAATGAAAATGCATTGCGGCATTAATAGAGAATTATTTGGATGGATATTTAGATGGATGGGGAATGTAAAAATTATTGGACCCAAAATATTAAAAGACTTATATCTACAACAACTTGATATCATCAATAAAAATTACAGTAGCGATCAGCGCCTAAACTATTCTAATATTTTTAAACCAGTAGAAAAATAATTTAATACCGCAGCATCTTGGTTTCATTCACTGCTTCAAATAAGACAGTATAATCTACCCAAATACCATCCATTTTTACTTTTTTAGCAATGAGCCGAATGCCGTGGCTATAATCGACATACCAATTTACATGACCCGCATACGCCGGCTGAATAGGTTTACCATCAAGGGTATGCCAACCATAAATAGCCACCCGGTTTGGCCTTTGTTGCTCTAATACTTTATTACTGAGTACCACATCTTTTTTAATACCAGCAATCAGCCCTTTTTTGCCCCTTCGCTGCCCTTCTATCATCAAATGATGTTGCCACATAGTAATGGTACTATCCCTAAATGCATACATAGGCACGGGAGCTAATTTTACAGTACTGGCTTTATAAATAGCATCTACAATAGATGGCGTAGGTAAAAAACATCCGTAAGCATCTGCAATTTGTTGAGCTGCCATGGGCGTTATGGGAACGCGCGCCCAATTATTGTTGCTACCCACCATAAAATAATCGGGGGCTACATAAAATGTAACTTTTACTTCTTTACCGTCAGCCCTAGTAAAAGTTGTTGTAACAGGTACAAAACTGAAATAAAAATCAGGCACTTGTCCTGCATTGGCATATTCAAGCGCCAAAGAATCACGCTCCCGCCAATTATAACTTACGGCTTGTTTAAAAAAAGCCTCTCCGGTGCGTGTATCATTTGCTACTGCGAACGGCAACCCTGCTGGTCGCATTTTTTGGGTGGAAGTGCAAGCACAAAAAAACAATCCAATAAGGAGGCAACTATTTTTCAATGGACCTGATTTTTTGTTCGATAGCGAGTGTGATTCTGTAAAATCCTAAATCGGTCATGTGCGCACCATCAACCGTGGCTTCTCCATCTTCACCAATTAAATTGGTGGTTTCTAGGTAATGTAAATTACGCATTCCCTCTTTTTTTAAAAGTGCGAAAGCATTTTTAAATATTTGATTGACCTCGTTAATTTTTTGCTTGGTAACCAAATTAAATTTTGCGGTGGGATACATAATATTTTCGACAAGCAAAATAGGAACGCTTGGTTGTAGTGCATGCAGTTGACGCAAAAACGGAACTGTTTTTTCCTGCGCCATAGCAGGCGTTAAATTAGGTCCACAATCAATCACATACATAGATGCGTCGATACCCGACATAATCACAGCAAGCATAGAATCGAGTTGGCCGTTTCCACTAAAACCTAAATTAATGGTCTCACGTTTTAAGCGGCGTTCTAGCTGAGCGGGATAGGCCATGCCTGGTCGCATAGCTGAAGCACCTTGTACAATAGATGTTCCATACACAACGAGTGGCTTTTGACCTTCAAAATAATTTTGTTGTGGCTTAAATATAGTAGCGCCTTCTTCGACACCAATAAAAAGTGAATCGCAGGTTTCATAATCTGGTAAATACAATAAATATTGACGCATGCTTCCGTCCATATCTTTTACCAAACTAGTTTCTTGATAGACAGGAGCGTTTGGTTTACCTACACCCGCAAAATACCAACTGCCATTATCGAGTCCGTAAAGGTCTAGCCCCTTTACCAGCGTGCCCGCCACGTGCTGAAAAACAACCGACGATCCGGTTTTCCATTTGGCAGAAATTTGTTTGGCATTGGATTCAAAATACACTGCAAATCCAGAAGGATTTTTACTTAAATCCCAAACAGGTTTACGGAGTAATTTTTTAATCGAATCTGGAAAACGCTGATACACAGTTTGATTTGGCATGGGCCTACCCAACAAGGTAAAACCTTGCATATCGTAATAAACCGTTTTAGTTTGCGTGCTCGCACTAAATGAGGTAATAACAACATACAACAGAGTCAAGCAATATTTCATGCTTCAATTTAATCCTTTTTAGTAAAAACCATGTGTAATTGAGGCTTACCTTTGCAAAAAATACCCCCAATGAAGCGTCTGGTACTGGCAAGTTTAATGCTGATTTTGAGCATATCCGTTTTGGCCCAAAACACACAGCTATCTGACGTTGTGGTTACGGCAAGTATGTTACCACAACAAGAAAAAGAAACGGGACGCAATATTGTAAGTATCAAAGGGTCTAGTTTACAAAACCTCCCCATCAGCAGTATAGACGAACTACTTAAATATTTACCTGGCATTGAAACCCAACAACGAGGACCTGCCGGTACACAAAGTAATATCATTATTAGAGGCGGTACCTTTCAACAAGTACTGGTAATAATTGATGGCATAAGAATCAACGATCCACTAACGGGTCATTTTAATGGCTACATCCCACTTCACCCAGATGATATCAACAGAATTGAAATTATTAAAGGCGCCGCTTCTGCAATTTATGGTTCCGACGCCATTGGAGGCGTTGTAAATATTATTACCAACGGACTACAACAAAAAAATAACCACAAATTAAGTGTTGGTAGCAAATGGGGTAGTTACAATTCACGTTCTAACAATATTTGGTGGGGTGTTCAAAAACAAAAATGGAAACTAAGCCTGTCTTCACAACAAAATAAAGCCGATGGAGAAGCGTTAAGAGGTACCAAGGGCTATTTTAATAATACATTTTACGCAGCTAATTTCAATTACAATTTTGCATCAGACTGGAAGCTGCATATTTTATACGCCAACGATAGTAGAGACTTTAATGCACAAAATTTTTACACCACTTTTAAAAGTGATACTGCCTCAGAAATTGTAAAAAGCAATTGGACACAAATGAGTGTGAATAAGCAATATGCACACACCACTGTAAAATTTGATGCTGCCTATAAAAATTTATCTGACCGATTTAGATTTAATCCCGCCGGCAGTTTCAATGAAAATAAAACATCGCTATTTGTAGCGCAAGGAACCGTTCAGTTTTCACGTAACCCCAATCATCAAGTTGTTACAGGTGCTCAGTGGATCCATAAAAAAATTAGATCCAACGACAGGGGTAATCATGATTTAGCACATGGTGCAGCATTTGTAATTGCTACACATAAACTTCCTAAAAATATATTTATCAACGAGAGCCTTCGAATAGATTGGGACCAGAGCTACGGCTGGGTGATTATTCCGCAGGTAAATGCATCTTGGGTAAAAGGTAATCTAACAACACGGGGCTCTATTGGCAAAGGCGTTCGTGACGCAGACTTTACGGAGCGTTATAACAACTATAATAAAACCCTTGTAACAGGGGGCAGCATTGGCAATCCTTATTTACAAACAGAAAAATCGTGGAGTTACGAGCTAGGTGCCGATTATAGGATGGGCACTCATTTTAAGTGGGGCGCTACCGTATTTTTTAGGGATCAAAATAATTTGATTGACTGGACCCCTACCCCTTTTCCTATGATGCCGCGCCAATCAAATTTAGTCATCACCGGAAACTATTCGCTTGCGAGTAATATATCGTCGGTGCAAACAAAAGGAATTGAAACGGATCTTACTTATAACAAAAAATGGGGTGAAGATGTCGAATTGAATGTTAGTACAGGACTGGTATGGCTTGCTTCCACTAGCCCCAATAAAACACCTTCGTTTTATATTTCGTCGCACGCTAGATTTTTATGGAATGAGCAAATAGTATTTAGAGCGCGTCAATTACAGTTATCGGTAAATAGTGTCTACAAAATTAGAAATGCACAAACAGCGTCTGCTATTAATGCGGAACTCTCTCCTAATTATTTTCTAGTAAACACCAAATGTGCCTACCTTCTTAAAAAGAGAAGTAGTAATGTGTTTGTAGAAATAACAAATGTAACCAACACTACTTACTCCGATTTATTAGGCGCTATCATGCCAAGCAGATGGATTGCTGCTGGTTTTCAAGTACACTTATAATTAGATCTGCTTTAAAAGCCCTGGCTTTTCTTGATGCAATTTATAAATCAGTTCACCAAATAAGGTATTGGCCCAAGCAAACCATTTGCGGGTAAACTTGGTAGCATCATCTTTATGAAATGATTCATGCATAAATCCTGTGCCCGCATGCGTTTGCATTAAATTTTTAACGCAGTGTGTAATTTCTTTATCATCCACACTTGTAATGGCGCGTAAAATAATACTCATTGGCCAAATAGTATCGGCACCGGTGTGCGGACCTCCAATACCTTCGCCAGCTTTGCCTTTATAAAAGAATGGATTATTTTCTGATAGCACCACTTTACGCGTATTTAAATAAAGCGGATTATTAGGTTCAATAGCGCCAAGGTAAGGTAGCGATAATAAGGAAGGCACATTGGCGTCATCCATCATATGAAAACTACCATAACCATTTACTTCAAAGCCAATAATTTTTCCAAACTGCTGATGCTGAATAACACCATGTTTTTGAAATGCAGCTTGTACCTGCTCCTTTAAAGCAAGTGCTCGTTTAGCAAGTGCAGGTTCATTAACAGATGGCAATTGAAGTAGCTCCGCCATCTTACCTAAAATATTGATGGCAAACATGTTACTTGGCACTAGGTAAGGAAGTAAGGTACAATCGTCACTAGGTCTAAACGTAGAAACAATTAGGCCACATGGTTTAACTGGATAACCGTAACCACTTAATGGCACACCATCGGTGGCCCATGCTGTTGTACGCTGAAAACTATACGGACCATTACCATTAAAGCGCTGCTGTTCGGTAAAAGTATCTAGTATTAATTTTTGAGCCGCTTTCCAATCGGCATCAAAAACAGAAGTATCTCCAGTTTGCTTGTAATAACCATGTGCGAGTCTTACGGGATAACAAAGACTATCAATTTCCCACTTGCGTTCATGAATACCAGGTTTCATTTTAGTAATATCATCTTTCCACTCACTCACTTTATTGACGTCTTTATAAAATGCATTGGCATACGGATCCAGTAAAATACATTTTGTTTGTCTATTGATAACCCCTGCAATCAGTGTTTGAAGTGGTTTATCATTTTTTGTAAGTGGTAAATAAGGCCAAACCTGCGCCGTACTATCCCTTAGCCACATGGCATCAATATCACCAGTAATTACATAAGTATCTGGTTTGCCATTGACCATTTCAAAATCGACAGTGGTATCTAATGTGTTAGGAAAACAGTTCTCAAACAACCAACCCAGTTCTTTATTTGGCAAGTCTTTTTTTACCTGCTCAATAACGGCGTCAACTGCTGCACTCTTAAAATTACGATCAGCTACTGCAGGTCGATTACTCGTATAGTTTTGTGTAAGCGGTGGCATTGCAAAGCCAGCCGCTTTTTGAAGTAAAAAACCCATACCTAGCAACGAAGACTTTTGTACAAATTGACGGCGGTTGGTCATATAAATAGTATTTAAATTATTTTAATTGAAAAGATACTGAATTTTCAACTAAGGCATTAGTTCCAATATACACTTGAAAACTTCCTTTTTCACTTGTGTGCTTTAAATCTGCGTTATAAAAGCGCAGGAGTTTTTCATCGATGGTAAATATTACCGTTTTACTTTCGCCCTTTTTCAAAAATACTTTTTGAAAGCCTTTTAATTCTTTTAAGGGTCTTGTAATACTTGCTACATCGTCTTTAATATATAACTGCACCACTTCTTCGCCATCGTAATTACCAGTATTGGTAAGGGTTATAGACGCTGTTAATGAAGCATTGGCAGTAAGGCTATTTGCAGATAAAACGGGTTTCGTATAGCTAAAACTGGTATAACTTAATCCATAACCAAAAGGCAGTAATGGTGAATTTTCAACGTCTAAATAATTGGATTTATATTTTCCAAAAACATCGCCACCGTTGGGTCTACCAGTGTTGCGTACGCTATAATAAATGGGGATTTGCCCTACATTACGCGGAAAACTCATGGTTAATTTACCAGCCGGATTGTAATCGCCATATAATACGGATGCAACTGCATTACCCGCCTCAGTACCAGCGTGCCATACATCTAAAACTGCAGTAGCAGCATTTAATTCTTTGGCAATTGTTAGCGGTCTACCATTCATGAGTACAAGTACAAGTGGCTTACCCGTTTTAGATAATGCTTCAATTAATTTTTGTTGACTTTCTGGAATGTCGAGGCTTGATCTACTAGCTGCTTCACCACTCATTTCACTGGCTTCACCTACTACGGCAACAATCACATCAGAAGCAGCAGCTACGGCTAGCGCCTCTGCTAATAATGCTTGAGGTGTTCTAGTATCGATAGAAATTTTTTCGCCAAACACATTAATTTTTGCAGCAAATACAGGATCATCAGAAAGGTTAGCACCCTTTGCATACATTACTTTAGAACCAATACCAGGGCGGTTATGAAAGCCTTCTAACACAGCCACTGCCTGCTTCGCATCGGCATTGATAGACCAAGTGCCTGGCATATTAGAACGGTCATTGGCAAGTGGACCAATAAGCGCAATTTTTTGACCCTGCTTTAATGGTAGCACTTGATTGTCATTTTTTAAGAGTACAAATGAACGCATCGCCGCTTCTTTTGCAAATGCGCGTTTGTCAGCACTTAATACTTCGGAAGACCTTTCTTGTTTGAGGTATTTAAATGGATCTTCAAATAATCCCAAATCATACTTTGCTTCTAAAATTCTTTTACAAGCTGCATCGATAGCAGCCATAGAAACTTTACCAGACTGTAATGATTTTTGTAGTGTATTTAAAAAACCTTCGCTCACCATATCCATATCAAGGCCTGCATTAAGCGATAACGCAGAGACAGCAGCGGTATCTCCAATACCATGATTGATCATTTCGGTAACAGATGTATAATCAGAAACAACAAAGCCTTTAAAGCCCCACTGATTTCTTAAAACACTAGTGAGTAGCCATTTATTTCCAGAAGCAGGAACGCCATCTACATCATTAAATGAAGTCATTACCGAGCCAGCTCCCGCATCCACTGCAGCTTTATAAGGTGGAAAATAATCGTTGTACATTTTGTGCCTACTCATATCTACGGTATTATAATCTCTACCGCCTTCTGGCGCACCATAGAGTGCAAAATGTTTTACACAAGAAAGTAGTGATTTACCAGTAGACAAATTTGCATTGCCCGCGCCGCCCTGATACCCAACTACCATGGCTTTTGCAATGGCACTTCCTAAAAAAGGATCTTCGCCAGCACCCTCTGCAACCCTTCCCCATCGTGGATCACGAGCAATATCAACCATGGGAGAAAAAGTCCAGTTTAAACCATCGGCAGTAGCTTCCAGCGCAGCCATTTGAGCCGACTTTTCGATCATAGCCAAATCCCAACTAGCAGATAATGCAAGTGGAATCGGAAACGCTGTTTTGTATCCATGAATAATATCAGATCCAAATAACATAGGAATACGAAGCCTCGATTCGCGCACTGCTAATTCCTGCACCTTTTTAATTTTTTCTAATCCGGCAATACCAAACATACCACCCACTAAACCTCTTTTGATTTTTCCTTCCACATCGGTACTAACAACAGTTCCTGTAACAGACGCATCACCAGGAATAATTAAATTAAGTTGACCCAATTTTTCTTGCAGGGTCATTTTTGCCATTAAGGACCCAATAAACTGTGCTTTGGTTTGCTTTTGCGCAATACAGGGTGTAGTAGCTACTAAAACAATAAAAAACAAAAACTTGGGTATCAAAATCAAACGCATAAAGTTGTAATTATGTAACAATATTAAGAAGCTTTAACGATAATTAAGTTAAATACCCGCTTAACTTTACACAAAGCAAACGAATGAAATTTTTTTTAATATCCTTACTATGTTTAACGCTTGTCAGGCCCAATGTACAGGGTCAAACATCTGCCGCATATACCGCTTCGATTAAGTATTTTGACAGTTTGCGCACAAATGCTTTAACAGATAAAAATGGATGGCTTAATCTAGCAGGCCTCTACTGGTTAAAACAAGGCGATAATACCTTTGGAAGCGCCGCTACTAATGCGCTAGTATTTAAGCATAAAAATATGCCAGCTGTTTTAGGAAAATTTAAAGTTGCAGGAAACAGGGTAAGCTTTGAATTTGATAAAGCAGTCAGTAAATTTCCAAACGATTATTCGGAAGAGATGGTACTTTTTGATGCCACTAGTAAAACGGATACGAGCATCGTATTCAATCAGTTTATGTGGAGCATCATCATTCGTGAAGATAAAATTGGGGTGCGTTTTAGAGACTTAAAAAATCCGGCACTAATGGCATTTAAGGGAAATAAAAGATTTGCCATTGATGAGAAATGGAATTTACCAGCAAAATTATTACCGCCAAATCCGAGCGGGCTTTTTATTACCAATGTACTTGGGCAAACAACTGCACAAGATTATGCTGGTAAAATAAGTTTTGAATACCAAGGAAAAAATTATGTACTTGACGCCATTAGTGAAGGCCCCGGAGATTTATTTGTTGTTTTCGGAGACGCTACCAACGGAGTAAACACCTACCACACTGGAAGATTTGTGTATGTACCTAGGCCCGATAAAAACGGCAATACTTTTATTGATTTTAATAAAGCGTTTAATCCGCCATGCGCCTACACGCCATATGCAACCTGCCCGATACCACCACAGCAAAACATACTTCCAATTAAGGTAACAGCTGGTGAGTTATCAGATAAACACAAATAAAGTCTTCAAATAATAACACAAAAAAAGGGCGAACCGCGGTTCGCCCTTTTTTTATAAAATCTATACTACTACTTTCTAGTAAATGAATAGGTATAGTAACCACCATTTGAAAGATTAAGTACTACATCATAAGTACCGGCTTTCATAGCAAGGTTATCACCATTGAATTCAAGAACGCCATCTCCACCACTATCACCTAGGTTAACATCCCAAGAGCTGTTAAATCTAAATTTAAGTTCAGAATCTGATGCAAGTGTGAATGTTGTTTTCCAAACCTGAGCACCTCTATCATAAGTAAGTGTAACGTCTGGACTTCCGCCCCAACCTGTAAAACCACCAACAATACCAACACCAGTTACAAGGTAGTTAGACCAAGTACTGTTTTTAGTATTGGCTCTTAATAAATAATAACCACCATTTGCAATATTTAAATCGCCACCACTAGAACTAATAGTTGTAGCGGTTCCACCATAGTTAGTACCATTCCAATCTGGTTGGCTTGTAAATTTGAAAGAAGAACCCGATGTACCTAGGTCAACAAAACCATGGAAATCTTCGTCGTTTTTAATAGAACCAAGAGAAGGGGCTTTGTCTGGAGACCATCCTTGGTAACCACCTGCAACAAACAACATTCCAAAAGGAACAGCAGTCACGGTAAATTTACCACGTTGGAAATCTAAACGAATTCTGTACATACCTGTCTTTGAAGGACCAGGGAAGTTGTCGTTAAAATTGAATCCAAAATCACCACCTAAATTTAAATCAGTTAGTGAATTATTCGCAACTGAGTATTTATTACTCCAATCACCATTTACTGGAAGGGCTAAGTACTGCTGACCACCTTTTAAGTAAAAAGTACCTTGATACGTTACAGAATCAACTCTAGTAAACTCCTGAGTAGGAACTGGAACAGGATTGTTCCAACCGCCAATAGTTGCAGATCCTACTAAGAATAATCTTCTAGAAGTAGGAGGTTGCACTCTTGGAGGAATCACATATGGAGTAGCCGTTAACGTTAACACATTTGATGTTAACTGATCGTTGTTATTTCCGTAAGAAGAAATAATACGTGCATCGATTTTGTACGCAACATTATAGTTAAAGCCAAATCCTAATAAAATAGAATTTAATTCTTTACCTAAAAATGCATAACTCATCCTTCCGTTTAAAACGATAGAAGCAGCTTTAGAAAAACCTCTTCCTGAAGAATCGATTTGTAAGATGTATTTAACAGTATTATCATCTGTGGCGTATTGAGGGTTGGTCCAAGAGAACAACACCGCAGTACTCAATGAATCTGCTGTTCTAGTTGCAATCGTTGTTGTAGATGCTTGTAATACAACACTCTTTCCTGGTTCATACACAGTAAGAGGCGCAACTTTTTCACAAGACCATAGTGCTACTGCAAATGTGGCCGTGAAAAGCAATGATTTTAAAATTTGTTTCATTTTTTACAATTTTAGTTGTTGTTCTTATTGTCTGGTTACAGTGTAAGTTCCTGCTTGGAAATCAACTGAAATTTTATAATTACCCGGAGTAGTTGGACCATCAAATCCTGGATCCGCATCTTTCTTTTCAAGTGTACCTGAAAAAGCATCGCCAGTTAATTTCTTGTACTGTGTACCCCAAACGCCATTTTCTTGGATCATCTTGTAATTTCCACCACCTACAAAAGCAACAACGCCTTCATAGAGTGTTTCTGTTACTCTAGCTAAACGTTGAGAAGTAACAAATGGAGCGCCAAGTGGGTTAGACCAACCAGATGCAAATGCATTACCCGTTACCCATAATGTTCCTGCAGTAGGTACGGCAACTTTTGGCGGCGGTGCATAAGGTAATACTCTAAATGCTAACACGTTTGAGATTAACTCGGTTGTTGTAGCACCTAAAGAAGCAATGATACGCACTTCAATTCTCGCTGCTCTTCCTGGTCTTAAATTTAAATCAGCAATAGCAATATTAAACGCCTTTTGCGTATAGGATACAGATAAGTCTTTACTAATAGAAATAGACTTTTTTCTAGCACCTCTAAAATTAGCACCAGCGGTATCAATTTCTAAAGTGTAATTCACATTCTGAGAACTAACCCCAGAAGCGAATTTATAATTTGGGTTTGTCCAATTAAATGTTACACCTAAATTATCTTCTGTTAAGAAGTTTAGTGCAATGCTATCTCTTGAAGTAGCAGAAAGCACCGGAGCCGTACCACCCATATAGGTATCTTTTGCCTCGTCTTTTTCACAAGCAGCAAAGAATACGATAGCAAGGCTCACGTAAACTAGTGATTGAATTATTTTTTTCATACAATTTATTTTAAATGTTTCAGACAAGTATTAGTAACCTGTGTTTTGAACTAGATTAGGATTAGATGAAATGTCTGCAGAAGGAATAGGATACAATCTTCTAAATGCATCTACATTGGTTCCACCTCTAACACCACCTTTCCAAGGCCATAGATATGAAGACTCTACAAATCTATTGTAACGGATAAGGTCTGTTCTTCTAAATCCTTCCCAATATAATTCTCTTGCACGCTCATCTAAAATGAAATCTAAATTTAATTGTGACGCAGTAATAGTACTTGCACCAGCTCTTGTTCTTAACGCGTTTACATAGGTTAAAGCAGTTCCTGCATCACCAGTTCCACCTCTTAATACCGCTTCAGCGTATACTAAGTTCATTTCGGCAGAACGGAAAATTGGGAAATCGATATCAACCCAAGTTAAGTTTTTACCTGGCGTACCATTCATATTGAGATTTCTATATTTAGTGATCGCATAGCCATCCGTAAATTTAGTTAAATCATTAATATCTGCAGATTGACCACTTGTGTGAAACTGTGAACGCTTATCAGCAGTACCAGTTAAATCAGGGAACTTGCTTGATAAACCAGTTGTGGTTCTTAAACCACCCCATCCACCATCAACACCAAATTGTGCAGCAACCATGTTACCACCAACAGGAGCGTGTGCTAAGAATGTAGTACCACCCCAGTTTTGTGTTCTTAAACCATCATAGTTAATGGTTAAAATAAACTCAGAAGTATTTACATTATTATCTGCACGCATTAGTTTAGTATAGTCGCTAATCAAAGTATAACCAGCGTCTAATACTCTTTTTGCGTAAGTAGCAGCATCTGTATTTCTAGCAGTACCTGTGTACACTTGTGCATTTAAATATAAACGAGCAAGTAATGCCCAAGCCGCAGCTTTATCTGCACGACCATATTCATTTCTACGCGCATCTACTAAATCAGCGTCAATCGCTCTTAGTTCAGATTCAACGTAAGCAAAAATTTGAGCACGTGTTCTTTGCTTTGGCATTACAGAACCTAAGGCTTCTGCATCCGTTACAAAAGGAATGTTACCAAATAAATCCATTAAAACAGCATATTGGTAAGCACGTAAAAATCTAGCTTCTGCTCTGTATTTTTTAATCGCTTCAGCATCTACACCCGTAATTCCTTTAGACGCAACATTTGCATCAGCAGATTGACGAATGAAATCGTTTGCTAAAGTAATTTGATAGTAACAACGGTAGTAAAGACCTGTAAGCATTGGATTGCTTGCAGACCAGTTCATGTTGTGGAAATCTTGAATACCAGGATCTCCCCAAGAAACAACGGCTTCATCGGTACTTAATTCTTGTGCTTTCCAATACAAGCGTAAGAAATCAGAAGTACCTTCATCGATACCTTGAATATCTCCGTTACCTGCAGGTCCAGCATTACCTGTTAAAGCATAGCTCGCATATACTTTTGCGAAAGCTTGCCTATAGCCATTTGCGTCGGCATAAACAGTTGCTGATGTAACATCGTTTGTAGGCAACAAGTCTAAGGTCTTGTTACAAGATGCTAATACAACAATCGCTCCAACTGTAGCTATGATTTGTTTGTATAGATTATTTTTCATTGTTATATTTTTTTGTACTATTGATTGAATTAGAAATCAAGATTTATACCCAATACAATGGTTCTTGGACGAGGATAAAAATTATTATCTATACCACCGTTCATTTCAGGATCTAAACCAGTATACTTAGTAATAGTTAATACATTTTGTACAGTTGCATTAATACGTAAAGCTGCTTTATTATTAAATACATTACCAACATTGTAACCTAAGTTAATGTTGTCAATACGTAAGAATGAAGCGTTTTGTACATAGTAATCAGACAAGTAATAGTTAGAACCATTACCACTAAATCCTGATTTCAAATAATCTCTAGAACCGTTATTGATATAACCAATAGGGTTTAAGATATTTCTTAAAGTACCAGAACTAGATGCAATGTTATTGTATAAGTAGTTGCCAATATTAGCACGCATTACAATACCAGCATTCCACTTCTTGTGGGTAACACTTGAACTTAAACCAAAAAACATTTGAGGATCTACACCTTTGTACTGATATAAATCTCTTTCGTTGATAACACCATCTCTGTTTAAGTCTGCATATAAACCATCGATAGGCTTATCGTTAGCATCATATACTTGCTTGAAAACAAAGAAAGCACCTCTTTGGTATCCAACAGAATGGATTAGAATATTGTTACCTGTACCACCACTAATACCACCAAAACGAGCACCTGCATAAGATGGATCATCAGAGATGGTTAATTTAGTGATTCTGTTTTGGTTGTACGTTGCGTTGAACGCGATATCCCAAGTTGTGTTTTTGTTACGGATTGGTTGGATATTTAATGTAAATTCAATACCCTTATTTTCCATCGTACCTACGTTTGCAACAATCTTATTGCTAAAGTTAGTACCAGCTGGCTGGTTTACTTCATTCAATAAATCAGAAGTTTCTCTTCTGTATGCTTCAATCGTACCAGTAATTCTATTATCAGCAAAACCAAAATCTAACGCTAAGTTAGTAGTTGCTGTTTGCTCCCACTTACGGTTAAAATAATAACCATTAGGACGAGAAATTTGCGTGAAAGTATTACCAAATTGATACTGTGCAGTATTTGAACCTAGGTTGTAATAAGAGATATAGTCATAGTAACCAATACCATCTTGTTGACCTGTTACACCATAACTCGCACGTAATTTAAGATCTGATAAAGATTTCATATTCTTAAATAAACCTTCTTCTTTTAATTTCCAAGCTACAGCTCCAGAAGGGAATACTGCAAAACGGTTATCTGGATTAAATTTAGAAGATCCGTCTTGACGAAGAGAAGCCGTAAATAAATATTTACCTTTTACAGAAATATTCATTCTTCCTAAATAAGAACTTAGGCGGTATTCAGGTTTATCGAAAGCAAAAACCGGCGTATTTACAACAGTACCATTAAAAGTTTGATCCGCAAAGCTGTAATTCGTTGTCAAATAATTTTGATACTCGTAACCACCCGTAAGTTCCACTCTTGTAGATAAGTAAGGAATTTCTTTGGTGTAGTTTAAATACGCATTCAAATAGGTATTGTTTCTAGTTTGACGGTATTGATTGTTTACCCCACTATGAAACTTACCTGCTGCATCTTTAAAACGCATATAAGTAGTTGCTGCTTGATCATTGATTACAGTGGTACCTTTACCTTCAGCAACATCCATACCTGTATTTACAACAACGTGTAAATCAGGAATAAAATGCACTTTATAGTCTACTACTGCATTTGCAATATGACGGGTAACATCACTCTGATCGTTTTTATCTAACAAGATACCAAGTGGGTTTCTTGGTGCTAAAGCACGAAGACCATTTGATGAAGTAGCATCTAACCAGTTCCAATATCCATTGTACGCCTGTGTGCCAGAATAAACGGGTTTGGTAGGGTCAAAAGAAGAAGCTGCACCAATCGCACCTTGATCTGCAAAGTTTGTTTTGCTTGCCGCTAATTTATAGTTGACATTAACGGTAAGGTGATTGTCAAAAAGTGTAGGACTTACGTTTACACCAACCGTTGTTCTATTAAGTTTATCAGATCTTAAAACTCCAGACTGCATTAAATTACCCAAAGAAAAACGGTAAGGTAATTTTTTTAATGCCCCAGATACAGAAATGTTATTGTCTGTCGTAAGCGCTGTTTGATAAATCTCATCTTGCCAATCGGTAGAAGCAGTACCTAACATAGACGCATAACTAGGGCCTTTTGTTTTTACAATATCTCTAATTTCATCAGCAGAAAATACATCCGCTTTTTTAGTAACATTTGAAACGCTGAACTGAGAGCTAAATGCATACTTTGGTGCACCAGACTTACCTTTTTTAGTAGTGATGATGATTACACCATTGGATGCTCTTGCACCATAAATTGCAGTTGCAGAGGCATCTTTTAAAACTGAAAAAGATTCGATGTCGTTAGGGTTGATTAAGGCAAGCGCATTTGCTTGACCAGAAATACCACCACCATCGATAGGCATACCATCCACTACAATAAGTGGATCATTACTTGCATTTAAAGATGCACCACCTCTAATACGAATCGTACTTCCTGAACCAGGAGCACCATTGTTACTAGTGATTTGTACACCCGCTACTTTACCCTGAATGAGTTGCTCCGGTGTTGAGATAACACCTTTGTTGAAGTCTTTAGAAGACACATTCACAACAGATCCAGTTAGGTCCTTTTTACGAACGCTACCATAACCAATTACCACTACATCATTTAGCTGATCAACAGCTGGAGATAGTGCAACTGATACGGTGTTGCCGCTAAGGGTTACTTCTTTGGTTTCAAAATTCAAAGAAGATACAACTAGTGTAGTTGCGTTAGCAGGAACTTTCAAACTAAATGACCCATCGGCATTTGTT
>CANHCY010000046.1 GCA_947459295.1 Chitinophagaceae bacterium | reverse complement strand
TTTAATGTTTAGCTTATTTGCAAATTCTTCCTGGGTCCAACCACGCTGCTTGCGCAAGTGACGTAAATTTTTTCCGGCGTTTGACATAACTAATTGATTTAGCTGCAAATTACTAATATTTTTAGTATTGCCAAATTTATTTTTACTATTTTTCTATTTGTATCTTGCACCCATGGCAAAATCAGCAAAAACCAAGGAAATCCCAACCATTTTAATAACAAATGATGACAGTGTAAGCGCTCCAGGCATTAAAGCCCTGGTAGAAGCCGTAAAAGGCCTAGGACGCATTGTTGTAGTGGCTCCAGATAAGCCCCAAAGTGGCATGGGACACGCCATTACTATTGGACATCCATTGCGCCTTCAAAAAGTACACCTATTTGAAGGAGTAGAAACCTATAGCTGCAGTGGCACTCCAGTGGATTGTGTAAAACTAGCGGTAGACGTTGTTTTACATAAAAAGCCTACCATTTGCTTAAGTGGTATCAACCATGGCGCCAACCACTCTATCAATGTGATTTATTCTGGTACTATGTCAGCGGCACTCGAAGCCTCTATCGAAAGTATTCCTAGCATTGGATTTTCATTACTTGATTATAGTATTGACGCCGATTTTTCAGGAGCAAAAAAATATGTACGCATCATTGTAGAAAAAATGCTTGCTGGCAAACCACTTGACAAACACTTATGCCTCAATGTAAACATCCCAGCGGTAGATGAAAAATTAATTAAAGGGATAAAAATTTGCAGACAGGCCTACGCCAAATACGAAGAGAAATTCGACCAAAGAAAAGATCCACACGGTAAAAAATATTACTGGCTCACTGGCGAATTTAAAAATTTAGAATCAGGTAAAGACACCGATTCATGGGCACTTAAACACAATTATGTAAGTGTGGTGCCTGTGCAATTTGATCTTACACACTATGGTCTTAAAAAGACCCTAGAAACAAAATGGAAATTATGATTTTGAAAAGAGACGATATAAAACTTGGCATACTACTAGGTTGCCTAACCCCTATTGCTGGACTTTTCGGGTATTACTTTTTTAAATTTAGCCGTTTTACCTTGGCCGAATTTTTTGAAGTACTGATACTGCAAAAGTCTTTACTAACAGCTATTGTAAGCCTTTGCCTCATTTGTAATGCCGTTGTGTTTACGCTTTATATCAATGCGCAAAAAGACAAAACGGCTAAGGGCGTATTTATTGCAACTTGTTTGTATGCATTAGCGTCCTTAGCCGTTAAGTGGTTTTTATAGATTTACTTTTTTCTTGGTGGTAATTTTGATAACACCATCTTTTGCTTCAGGACCGTATTCCTTAATCGCTGATTCGCCTTTTAATATTTGAACCGATTTAATTTGATCTGGAGACAAGGCATCCATTTCCTTTTTTGTTTTTTTCTCGCCATCAACTAAAATCAAACTAGTAGACTCCTTAAAATCTGAACCTACAGAAAATGTAACGCCAGATTTTTTGCCAGCTTCAACAAGCCCCTTTTCCATAAATTGGATATCCTTCAAATTATTAGACTTTAGTATAACAGATTTTCCATTTAATTGCATGGTATCGGAAATAATTAGCACACGCTCTTCAAATACTTTTGAATTATCTGATGGCAAATCCCTAAATACTACCCTACCTGTTACTGCAGCGTCTTCACTTCCCCCTTTTTTGGTTGTGATTTGCACCACACCGCCTTTACCCTTTTCTCCAAAAACTGCAACAGCAGATGCATCTTTTAAAATATTAATTGACTCAATTTTATTTGGATCAATCACTTTCATTATAGATTCTGAAATTACTTCTCCATCTAAAATAAATAATGGCTTTTGTCCATTACTGCCGGCAGCTGCACCGTCCATTTTAATGACAATAGATTTACTTTTTTCTTTTGAAGCGATCAATGTGTCTTCTGGTGAAATTTTATAGCCTTGAACAATCATCACTTTTTTTGTGGTGTCCATGACTACGTTGCTGGTTCCACGTTCTTGATTACTTAAATAATTTTCAATTCCTTTTAAAATACTAGCTGCCAACTTTTGCTGGTAATCAGCATCTTTGATTTTAGCAAGTTCTTTATTATTACTTAGGTAACCCGCCTCAATTAATGCCGACGGACATTGAACCGCTTGTAATACCCAAATGCCCGTTTCTCTTGTTTTTACACCATTAAATGGCGTGCCAACTTCTTGCAATGTAGCTGCTAAATAATTGGCCAATTTATAATTTGCATCATAATTAACTGCCTTCTCTTTGGCAGCCATATAAATTTCAGCACCTTCATATTTAGCTTTGTTAGCAGCAGAACCATCTACATTGTTTACATGAATAGAAACAAATAAATCTGGAGATTGTGCATTTGCGAATTCAGATACTGCTACTACAGATTGTGTAACATCTGCATCACGCGTTAATACCAGTTTAATTTTATCGTTTTTATTGAGGGCCTGCATTTGACTTACAATAGCAAGTGTTAATTGAGCCTCTGTTGTTCCATCTGCTGCAATAGCACCCTTGTCTTCTCCTCCGTGTCCTGCGTTTAACACAACAGTATAGGTTTTTGATAGTGGCGCAACAGCATTGGTATTTTCTTTTGCTCTAAAAGCAAACAATAAAACAACCACCGCTAAAAGTGGAAGTGCAATAAGCCTTCTAACATAATTAAATGTTGGATTTTGGTTGGTCGTAAGCATTTTTAATCTTCGTTTAATGGGTGAAAAAAAGAATGGATTAGTGAGTGGAAATTGTTGTCCAGGATAAGCCGTAGTCAACAACATTTGAGCCAAGCTGGCGGCATCTCCATTTTCTACCGATTTTTTATCGGCAATAAATTCATGGATCATGTCCAGCTCTTTTCTGAGCAGCCAAAAGAAAGGATTGAACCAGCCAACAATCAAAATTAACTGTACCCCTATTTTATCAATAGAATGATACTGTTTAACATGCGTTAACTCATGTTGTAAAATTTGCTTGCCAGCAGGTGTTTGGATATCAATTTCGGCATTCCAAAAAATATAACTAAAAAATGAAAAGGGCGTCCCCTTTACGCGGGTCATTACTAAATAAAATTGCTGGAGATTTCTACATTCGTGGGTTGTGTAAATTTTATAAATTCTATACAGCGAAATCCCCATAGCAATTGCTAAACAAAAAGATACCCCAACATACAAGTTTGGAATGAATGACACCCAATCCAGTGATTCTTGCCTTGAAGCAACCAGGGCTTCTATTTCAGAATTTCCAGCAGCAACAACCGTCAACAAGTCTACTTGTCTAACACCAGCATGCTGCTGTTCCCAAACAATTTTAATAAGTGGGACGATCCAAGAAACTACGGCAACGCCAAGTAAATAAAACCGGTTGTACTGATGGAATTTTTTATTGCGCAACACGAGTAAATAATAAACCATCAAAACGGCACTGCACACAAGCACTTGCAATAAGTAATAGAGTGTAGGATACATGACTTATTTTTTTGATTGTTTTAATTGATCCAATAAGATTTCCAATTCATGCACGCTAATTTCTTTTTGTTGTAACATACAAGAAACTGCTTCACTAAATGAACCTTCAAAATAAGCGTCCACCAACGATTTAATAGAATTGGTAGAATAGGCTTCTTTGCTAACGAGTGGAAAATAACGGTGTACACGCCCCATCGCTTCAACACCTATATATCCTTTATCTACTAATATTTTAACAAGCGTTGCCACCGTATTGGTATGCGGACGCGGCATAGGATAAGACTCTACAATATCCTTTAAATAGGCACTGGATAATTTCCATACCTGCTGCATCACTTGCTCTTCTGCTTTTGTTAATGGTTTCATAGCTCATTTACATTTGAAACACAATGCTAAAACTATTTTTTTAGTTTAGCAACTAAATTTTTAGTTTTTTAACTATTTTTTTAGTTTTATTAACATTTCGGCCCTTCTAACGTAAATTGCAAGGAGCCTATGAAGTACTATATTATTGCAGGGGAAGCCAGCGGAGACCTACACGGCAGCAACCTTATTAAAGAAATAAAAACACTGGACCCTACAGCCAGCATTAAGGCCTGGGGCGGCGATTTAATGCAACAGGCTGGTGCTTCTCTTGTAAAACATTACAGAGACCTAGCATTTATGGGCTTTTTGGAAGTGATTAAAAACCTACCCACTATTTTACAAAACATCCGGTTTTGCAAACAAGACATTGAAGCTTGGCAACCCGATGTTCTGGTTCTTGTAGATTATCCAGGATTTAATTTACGCATTGCAGAATGGGCTAAAAAAAATGGATTTAAAGTAGTCTATTACATTGCACCGCAGGTATGGGCGTGGAAAGAAAATAGGGTTAAAAAAATGAAACTCTGCATCGACAAAATGTTTTGTATACTTCCTTTTGAAAAAGATTATTTTAAAAATAAATGGAATTGGGATGTTACGTATGTTGGCCATCCGCTTTTACGTGTGATTGAATCCTTTACAAGCACTACCCCACTTACAACAGATAATAAAAAAGTAATTGCATTACTACCAGGGAGCAGGAAACAAGAAATCATTAAAATGCTGCCGATCATGTTAAGTGTAACGCCGCATTTTCCATCATATACATTTATGGTGGCACAGGCACCAGGGCAAGACGCTCCTTTTTACAACCGCTTTTTAATGGGTTACTCAAATGTGACGCTTATTAAAAATAGCACTTACGATTTACTTAGTATTGCAGACGCAGCGCTCGTAACAAGCGGCACTGCAACCCTTGAGACAGCTCTATTTAAAGTACCAGAAGTAGTATGCTACAAAACCAGCAAGTTCTCTTACCAAATTGCAAAGAGGCTTGTAAAAATAAAGTTCATCTCGCTTGTGAACCTAATTATGGACAAAGAAATTGTTCAAGAAATTATTCAAGAAAACCTAACGGAACTGCATTTGACAACTGCACTGCGCAATATCACAGAAAACGAAACGAATAGAAAACAGGTAATGGAAAACTACGCGTCATTACATGCACTACTCGCTGCTGGTGGCGGAGACGCTTCTGCAAAAGTGGCTAAAGAAATTGTAGCACTTGCAGGACCAAAATTATTTATTGATGAGGGGTAATATCAGCGACTTAAATAAAATAATAAGCACCGCCATCAAAAACATAAGTAGTGAAATTCGGTTCATCCCATGCATGTATTTCATCCACTGAGTACGTGGCTCATTGGGGTCTCTTTTTGAAATAAAGAGATACTCTTTTAATTGCTTAAGAATTGACATGGTACTTAATTTTTATAAAAATAACACAAATTTTGGAAACCATTAACAGATTACAAGAAGCCTAACCCAATAAGCCTTAGAAGATATTTAAGTACATTTACACAGATTCAAAAAAGCCAGATTATCACCTAAATCAATAATTAATGGAACTACAAAAAATTCAGATTTTAGAAAGCCTTATTGCTGTTGCCATTTATTTTGTATTGTATTTAATTATAAAAACAACCATTAACAACACCCTAAAACACACCCCACTTCAAAGAGATCGAAGAAAAATTATTATAAAGGGATTGCATTTATTTACAACCATTGTTCTAGCCATTTTACTTTCGGGAATTTGGGGATTCAAACAAAATGAAATTGCCGCCTTTGCAAGCACCATCTTAACAGCACTTGGCATCGCCTTTTTTGCACAATGGTCGCTATTATCAAATATTACGTCAAGTCTAATTCTGTTTTTCAACCATCCTTTAAAACTGGGTGATACCATTAAAGTACTAGATAAAGACTGCCCTTTTGAAGGCGAAATAACAGAACTCACCTACTTTTTTGTGCACTTGAAAACAACGAGTGGAGAAATTATTACAATTCCAAATGCCCAGATTTTACAAAAATCAATAGCAATAACACCAAAGCACTCTTAGTTATGCTCAAAAATGTCTTATTGTTTTTTTTGCTATTTGTTTCTCATTTTAGTTTTTCTCAAAAATTTGATTTGGGCAGCTGGAATATCCTAAACTTAAAATATAACCTATCAAATAAATGGAGTGCCTTTGGAGAAACGCAACTCCGTTCCCTAAAATTTTATAACCATTTCCATTATTACGAATACAAAGGTGGCGTCAATTATAAAATCAATAACCAACTTAAAGTATCACTTGGCGCAGGAAGCTATCAAACCTTTAGAGAAGGCGGTAACTTTATTACGCCTAAAAACAATAACGAATTTAGACTTTGGCCGCAGCTCATTTTATTCCAATCGATAGGGAAATTAAAAATAGAACAGCGTTACAGAACCGAATTAAGATTTACCAGTAATGGATTCAGGGACAGACACAGATATAGGCTAGGCGTTTCATATCCCTTTGGCAAGCAAACAAAAGGATACCAGCGCTTTCAAGCAAGCATCAGCAACGAACTCTTTTTTACGAGCAAAGAACCATATTTTGAGAGAAATAGACTTCAATACGCATTTAGCTTTAAACCAAGCAAAGAAACAACATTACAAATTGGCTACCTTCATCAATTCGACTATAAAATTAATGATGAAATTGGTCGAGACTTTTTGGTGGTTGGTTTTTTTCATGAGCTATTTCGAAAACAAAATAACGACAGGTCTTCAACCACCGAATTGAAAGACTATTAAGAATGCTACCTATGAAAATACTGACTTTTTTACTTACATGTTTACTTGCCAATCAATTGCACGCGCAAATAAACCCAGCAAAAATTGATATTATCAGAGATAGCTTTGGCGTGCCGCATATTTTTGGCAAAACCGACCCGGATGTAGCATACGGACTTGCTTGGGCGCACGCAGAAGATGATTTTGGCACCATTCAACAATCATTAATGGCGGGCAAATCTATGTTAGCGCAATACCAAGGTAAAAAAGGAGCTTCTATAGATTATATTATTCACTTATTACGCATTCCAGAACTTGTAGAAGCAAAATACGAGTCTGACTTAAGTCCCGCCTTTAAAAAACTATTAGAAGGCTACGCGGCCGGACTTAATGCATATGCGGCTGCGCACCCCAAAGAAGTAATGCTAAAAAAAGCATTTCCGGTAACTCCAAAAGATATGGTGCAATATTCGGTACTACAACTATGCGTGCTATCTGGCGCAGATAAAGCACTCAGTTCCATTTTTGGTGGCACGGTTCCATTATTAGAAAATTATAAAACGGCAGGCAGTAATGCTTTTGCCTTTAATAGCGCCAAAACAATCGACGGACAAGTTTACCTAGATATCAATGCACACCAGCCCCTCGAAGGGCCCGTGGCTTTTTATGAAGCACATTTAAATAGTGAAGACGGCTGGAATATTATTGGCGCTAATTTTCCGGGCGCTCCCTGCATCTTACATGGGTGTAACGAATACTTAGGATGGGCACACACGGTTAATGCACCAGACAAATTAGACGTGTATCAATTAGAAATGAATCCTAAAAACAAATTGCAATACAAATTTGATGGCAAATGGGAAACACTAGAAATAAAAACAGCGCCATTAAAAGTAAAAATTGCCGGCGTTATTGCACCCTTAAGTAAAAAAGCTTACTGGAGTAAATACGGCCCAACAATTATCACACCAAGAGGCGTTTTTTCTATTCGCATGCCAGCACAGATGGATATTAGAGGGCTCGAGCAGTGGTACGCTTTTAACAAGGCAAAAAACTTTACTGAGTTTAAAAAGGCATTAAACATGCTTGCTATTCCAGGCTACAACATTGTTTACGCCGATCGTTACGATACTATATTTTACATTAGCAATGGACGAATTCCGGTAAGAGATAAAAACTACAATTGGAAAACAACACTACCAGGTAATACCAGTAAAACACTTTGGACCGATCTTCATCCGCTTTCTAATTTACCACAGGTGTTGCAACCAAAATCGGGGTATGTTTACAACACCAACCACTCTCCTTTTCATAGCACATTTGGCACCGATAATCCAAGTGTGATAGACGTAACCATGGGTTACGAAACCCTAGAAAATAATAGGAGCATGCGTTTTGATGAACTCATTAAACCGCTCAACAAAGTAAGTTACGAAGATTTCAAGCGTATCAAATTTGACAGACAATTTCCGTCTTCGTTTTACTATCCAAGTAAAATAGATACCGTATTTTTATTGAACAGCACCGAGTTCCCAGACATTGCAGACATCATTACGCAACTAGGCAACTGGAATAGAAATTCAGACGCAGAGAGTATTGGTGCAGGCACATTCTTTTTTGTACAAGCAGCAGCTAATAAAAATAAAGCGCTTTACTTACAAAATAAATCAATTAGTAAATCACTAGCCGCACAGCTATTACGAGAAGCCAAACAAACCATGCTAAAAGATTTTGGTAAAACAAATATTGCACTTGGAGACGTACAAAAACTAGTACGTGGCAGTAAAGAAATTCCACTTCCTGGCTTACCCGACGTTCTTGCCCCTATGTACTCCGTTCCATACAAAGATGGCAAATGGAAAGGCAACCAAGGAGACGCATATATTGAGCTGGTAAGATTTACAAAAGATGGTCCACAAATTGAATCACTTAATGTATATGGCGCATCTGCAAAAAAAGATTCGCCACACTACACCGATCAAATGGAAATGTTTACGCGTCAGCAAACAAAAAAGATGACATTAAATAAAGCAGAGGTATACAAAAATGCAAAAAGCATTTACCATCCGCAGTAAAATCTTATTTTAAAAACGGAGCCAAATGTGAAGTAATTTGTTTGGCTTCAATAATAAAACCGTCATGCCCGTAGCTCGAATCAATTTCTACTAGTTGCGCATTGGATAAATGAGCCGCTAGAAAACGCTGCTCTTCTAGTGGACACAAAATGTCGCTTTTAATCCCAATAACAAGTGTTGGAATTGTAATACTTTTTAAAACTTGCGCTACATCCATCCCTCTTCCTCTAGATAAGTGATGGCTATCCATTGATTTGGTGAGTAGCCAATAAGAATAGGCGTTAAATCTATTCACGAGTTTATCGCCTTGATAATTGATATATGAAGAGACTTTATAACCATCTATTTTTTCAACATCCAGATCGGTTTGCACTTCTTTAAATATTGAATAATTACGGTAGGTTAACATACCAATAGCACGCGCCGCTTTTAAGCCAGCAGCCCCCGCATTTGCATCCATGGTATTCCATGTTGGATCAGCTTCAATAGCTAAACGTTGTGCGGTATGAATAGCAACACCCCAAGTACTTTCTGTAGACGATGTCGCAATTAAAAATAATTTTTGAATGCGCGAAGGCTCATGTAAAGCCCATTCAAGCACTTGATACCCTCCCATACTTCCACCCATTAATAGAGCAATGGAATGAATACCCAGCGCTTCTCTTAAAATGATATGCGCTTTTACCATATCTCTAATGGTTACTGCAGGAAAACTTGAATAGTAAGGATCCCCTGTATTTGGATTTTCAGTTAAAGGACCAGTAGATCCATAACAAGAGCCAATGATATTTGCACAAACAATAAAATAATCTTGTTCATTAATAAGCGCGTCATTTCCTACTAAACCCTTCCACCAGTCAGATGCATTGGCATTGGCTGTTAAGGCATGACAAACCCATACCACATTGGTGCCGGCTGCATTTAGCGTTCCATAAGTATGATAGGCAATGGTTACGCTAGGCAATACCTCGCCGCATTCCAAAACGAACGGCTGTTTGTTTATTAAGTATTGGGTTTGAGACTGCATGAGGTACAAAATAACTACACTTTAATCACTAGACATAAAATATTTTAGAAAGGGAGCAGCGGTAGGTTATTTATGAACCTTACCTTTGCTGCAAAGCATCTATACATACTATGTCAAAGCCGCAAACAGACGCCATAAGAATTAGAACCACGCAAACAAATGAAATGGAACATAGCAGTCCACTTTATTTGACGAGTAGCTTTTGTTTTGATGATGCAGAAAGTATGCGCGCTGCTTTTGCAGATGAAACAGATGATAATATTTACAGCAGATTCAGCAACCCCAATGTGCAGGAATTTACAGATAAAATTTGCGCCCTAGAAGGTGCCGAAGCAGGTTACGCAACAGCGTCCGGCATGAGCGCAGTTTTTGGATCTTTTATGGCGCTACTAAAAAAGGGCGATCATTTACTTTCTTGCAATTCTATTTTTGGTAGCACGCATACCGTGATTACAAAATACCTTCCTAATTATGGCATTGACACCTCTTATGTTTTAGCTACCGCTACAGAAGCAGAATGGGAAGCCGCTGTTACTCCAGCTACTAAAATGATTTATTTAGAAACACCTACCAACCCAGGGCTAGATATTTTAGATGTAGAAATGATAGGCAGGGTTGCTAAAAAACATAATATTATTTTAAACGTTGACAATTGTTTTGCAACGCCTGTAAACCAACGCCCCATAGACTTTGGCGCCGATTTAGTGGTACACTCTGCAACTAAATGGATGGATGGACAAGGCCGTGTATTAGGTGGCGTGGTCGTTGGCAAAAAAGAACTCATCAAAAATATTTACCTGTTTTGCAGAAGCACTGGACCTGCACTTTCTCCTTTTAATGCATGGCTTTTAAGTAAGAGTATCGAAACACTAGACGTTCGTATGGAGAGGCATGCATCCAATGCTTTATTTATTGCGGAGGCATTAGAAAATCATACAGCCATTGCAAAACTGCGTTATCCTTTTTTAGCGAGCCATCCACAACATGCCATTGCTAAAAAGCAAATGACAAATGGTGGCGGTATTGTTTGTTTTGAATTAAAGGGTGGATTAGAAGCTGGAAAAGCATTTTTAAACCAATTAAAAATGTTGTCTTTAACAGCAAATCTTGGAGATACTAGAAGCATTGCTTCTCACCCTGCAAGCACAACCCATGCTAAACTTTCTGAATCTGAAAGACTTGCCGTAAACATTACACCCGGACTTATTCGTATCAGTGTAGGACTTGAACATAGAGATGATATACTAGCAGATATCACACAAGCACTTGCCGCTATTTAGCCGCATACTGAATACCCCCTAGTATATGTATCAAAAAGAGCGGGTCTGAAAAAGATTCGTTGGTATGCCCAAGCTCTGTATAAAAGGCTTTACCGCCATCAAATTTGTGGTACCAGGCCATTGGATGTGAAGCGCCCATTTCACCACCTTCATAAGATTTTTCATCTATATTGATTAGGATATGTAAACCTGGTTGCATGTCTTTAAAATTGTACCACTCATCAAAACGTTTCCACTGCGCAGGTAAATGTTTGGTAGACTTATGATTACCATCAACAATATTTAATACGGCTTCCTGCTGTTTAGGATGACTTTTAAAATAACCACCCACTAGCTGATTGTACCAAGGCCATCCATACTCTGTATCGGTAGCTGCGTGTATTCCAACAAAACCTCCGCCATTATTAATATACTTTTTAAACGCCGCCTGCTCTGCTTCATTAAAAACATCCCCAGTGGTACTCATAAATACAATAGCACTGTAGGTATCTAAATTTGGTTGTAAAAAAGTAGCCGATTCGGATGTCGTATCTACAAGCATATTATTGGATTGACCTAATTTTTGGAGTGCAGCAACCGCTACCGGAATGGAACTATGGTAGAAGCCTTTTGTTTCAAAAAATACCAATATTTTAACCTGCTTTGGAGGATTTACGGCCGCTGATACAGCAGTCGAAACACCTATTACTATAACTAGTAAAGCAAGGCGGAAAAGGTTTGATTTATTTTTCATAAATAACGTTTGAAAATTACTTAAATTGAACCCTAATGTAAGAAAAACGATTAACAATTTGCTTATGAAAATGAAAACAGGAATCATGCTAGCCGCCATGATGTTTTTACAATATTACATTTGGGGCGCTTGGTATGTAACAATGGGGCCTTACATGGACAGCCTATTTAAAGCAGAGGGTCAAAATGTAGTAGACCTTGCTAAAGGCGCTACCTACGGCGCTGGCGCCATTGCTACCATGCTCTCTCCTTTTTTTGTAGGCATGATTGCAGACCGTTTTTTTGCTGCACAAAAAATCATGGGCATCCTACACATCATCGGTGCAGCGCTCTTATTGTATGCAACTAAAATGACGGCTACCACTTCTTTTTACTGGGTGATACTTGCCTACTCTTTATTATACATGCCAACCATTGCTTTAAGCAATAGCGTTGCATTTGCACAAATGAGTGATCCAGGGAAACAGTTCCCATGGATTCGTGTTTTTGGTACACTTGGTTGGATTGTAGCGGGGCTTGTAATTTCTAAACTAGCCATTGGCGAAGGAGAAACCACTTTTATCATTGCTGCTGGCGCATCTGCACTTTTAGGTGTATTTAGCTTTATCCTTCCTAATACTCCACCAAAATCTACCGCTAACAACACATCTTTTGGCGCCATTTTTGGTGCAGATGCTTTTGTGCTTTTAAAAGAAAGATCGTTTTTACTATTTTTTATTGCCGCCATATTAATTTGTATTCCGCTTTCTTTTTACTACGGATTTGCAGGTTCATTTTTAGGTGAATTTTGGGGCGCTAATACCGCCGCTAAAATGACAATGGGGCAAATGTCAGAGGCTTTATTTATTATCACCATCCCCTTTTTATTTTACAGACTGGGTGTTAAAAAAATGCTCGTACTAGGCATGGCCGCATGGGCTATTCGTTATATCTGTTTTGCGTATGGCAATATGGATGCGGAGTGGCTACTCTATGCTGGTGTTATTTTACACGGCATCTGTTATGATTTCTTTTTTGTTACAGGTTATATGTACACAGAAAAAATGGCGGGTGAAAAAATTAAAAATGCTGCGCAAAGCTTATTTACATTTGCAACCTATGGTGTAGGTATGTTTATTGGTACTAATTATAGTGGCTATGTAGCAAACGCCTACAACCAAAGCACTACTGTTAATGGCGTAACATCGCAGCAACATATTTGGGAAACCATTTGGTTGTACCCAGCCGTTATTGCAAGTATTGTACTCGTTTTATTTGTTTTATTTTTCAAAGAAAAAAAGCAGCTTGCTGCTTCATAATTAAAAGATCATGAAAAACATTGCTATGTTAGGTTCCGGCTTCATTGGCCGTTTTTATGCCGAAGCTTTACAAGGTTACAGAAGTAGAGACAAAGTGGTTTCTATTTATTCTCGTAGAGAAGAGTCTGCCAAAAAGTTTGCAGAAGATTATGCATGTGCACACTGGACCACAGAAATGGAGGAAGCCATTGCACATCCAAGTGTAGATATTGTATGTATTGCACTTCCTAATAATTTACATGAAGCAGCAGTGATGCTTTGTTGTAAACATAAAAAAGCAGTGATGACCACAAAACCTCTTGGCCGAAATGCTGCAGAAGCAAAGCGAATGCTACTTGCGGTAGAGGAAGCAGGCATTTTTAATGGCTACCTAGAAGACCTGGTTTACACGCCTAAATTTATTAAAGCCACACAGTCTGTTAAAGAGGGTGCGCTGGGTAGAATACTATGGGCTAAATCCAGAGAAACACATCCTGGCCCCCACAGCGAATGGTTTTGGGATATAGAACAAGCAGGCGGCGGTTGTATTTTAGATTTAGGATGCCACTGTATCGAAATTGCACGTGGTTATATTGGCAAAGACATTAAACCTATAGAGGTTATGTGCTGGGCAGATACGCAAGTAAAACCTATCGATGCAGAAGACCATGCCATTGGACTTGTGAAATATGAAAACGGAGCCATTGGTCAATTTGAAGTAAGTTGGACTTTTAGAGGTGGCTTAGATTTAAGAGATGAAGTAATGGGTACCGAAGGCACTATTTGGATCAATAGTTTTTTACGTACGGGCTTTGATATGTTTACTACCGGAAAAGGTGGCGACTATATTGCAGAAAAAGCAGAGAGCAATAGCGGCTGGTTATTTCCAGTAGGTGATGAGTTAAATGAACTTGGCTACAACCACATGTTTATGGATATGTTTAATTCCATGGAAAAAGGTGTAGATCCCAAAGAAACTTTTTATGATGGCTACGTGGTAAACGCTATTATTGACGCGGCTTACAAGTCAGCTAAAACAAAATTATGGGAGCCTGTACAACTAGATATTTGGAGAGGACAAACAGGCCTTACCAAAGAAAGTCATTTAGTAGAATACGATGCAGATCATTATTTAATTAAAGAAGAAATGACGCATTATGGTGCTAAAAAATTAATTCTTAAACATAAGACTACCGGAAAAATATCCGATCAGATTATTGAATAATGTTTAAGTTAAACATCTAACTCAAAAGGGAGACACTATAGGTCTCCCTTTTTTAATGCTTCTACTGCAAAGTTTGCAGCGCGCGCCGTTAATGCCATATACGTAAGTGAAGGATTTTGATTGGCGCTCGATGTCATACACGCGCCATCCGTTACAAAAACATTTTTTGCATCCCACACCTGATTGTTTCCATTTAATACCGAGGTTTTTGGATCTCTACCCATTCTGGCCGTCCCCATTTCATGAATACCATGCCCAATTGCGTGTCCATTATCGTAGCTTGAAATATTTTTTGCACCGCCTGCTTCTAGCATTGCTTTTAATTCTAAAATAATGTCTTTGCGCATGTCAAGTTCATTTTGTTTGAGCTCACAATCCATAGACAGCACGGGTAAATTCCATTTATCTTTTTTAGTGGGATCTAAGGATATTTTATTTTCGTGATACGGCAGTATTTCTCCAAATCCGGTTGCGCCAATGGTCCAAGAACCAGGCTCTGTAAGGGCTTCCTTAAATGCAGCCCCAATAGAAAGCTCTGCAACTTCTCGACTCCAACCTTCTCTACCTGCACCTCCTTGGTATCCAAAACCACGTAAATAATTTCGTTTGTCATTACCCATGTTTACAAACCTTGGAATATAAAATCCATTGGGACGTCGACCATACACATATTTATCTTCAAAGCCTTCTATTTTTCCTGACGCACCTAAATTATAATGGTGATCCATTACATTGTGCCCAAGCTCGCCACTGCTACTTCCTAACCCACCTGGCCAAATATCTGTAGCCGAATTAAATAATACCCACGCAGAGTTTAATGCAGACGCATTTAGAAAAACAATTTTAGCATTAAACGTGTATGTTTTATTGGTTTCCGAATCGAGCACTTCTACCCCATCCGCTTTTTTAGTATTCTTATTGTATAAAAGTTTAGTAACAATGGAAAAAGGCCTTACGGTTAAATTACCCGTTTTTAAAGCGGCTGGCATTGTGGAAGACTGCGTACTAAAATAACCCCCAAATGGACAACCTTCCCAACACCTATTTCTAAATTGACAATTGGTACGTCCTTCAATGGCTTTTGTTAAATTGGCAACTCTTCCAATAATTAAATGCCTATCCCCTTTAAATTTTTCTTTAATTCTTGCAGCCACATCTTTTTCTACACAGTTTAAATCCATGGGTGGTAAAAATTGACCATCGGGTAAATGCGGAAGCCCTTCTAGTGATCCACTAATACCTGCAAATTTTTCTACATGATCATACCAAGGCGCAATGTCTTTGTAACGAATTGGCCAATCAACACCAACGCCTTCTTTTCCGTTGGCTTCAAAATCTAAATCACTTAACCGGTAACTTTGTCTACCCCATAACAGCGACCTACCCCCCATTCTATAACTTCTCCACCAAGTAAAAGGTTTTACCTCCGTGTACGGACAATCTTCTTCATTGGTCCAGGCGTCCATTACTCTTTCGTTGGCAGCCCACCCTCTATGAATTACAGGATACTTTTCTTGTTGCTCCTTACTAGTTCTTCCACGGAGTGGCGTATCCCACGGATCATCATCAACACCTTTATAATCTTTAATATGCTGATGGTCTTTACCGCGTTCTAAGAGTAAAACTTTTAACCCTTTTTCGGTGAGTTCTTTTGCGGCCCATCCACCACTAATGCCAGATCCAATTACAATGGCATCATAAGTATTCCCAGCCGTAGCTTTTGTATTGAGGTATGCGGTATCTGACATGAGCTTGGATTTTTAAATTTAAAGTTTGCCTTTTTTTATTTGCTCCACTGCATAATTAGCAGCACGAGCTGTAAGTGCCATAAAAGTAAGGGAAGGATTTTGCGTACTGGTAGATGTCATGGCGGCGCCATCCGTTACAAAAACATTTTGGCACAAGTGCATTTGATTCCACTCGTTTAGTAATGATGTTTTTGGATCTCTCCCCATTCTTACGCCACCCATTTCATGAATATCGAGACCAGGCGCTTGCTTGCTATCATATGGTGCAATATCAGTGCAACCCGCTTTCTCTAACATCTCTTTTCCTTGCTTTAAAAAGTCTTGCAATAATTTTTCATCATTGTCATCATAATCAACAGAGGTGACAATTTGAGGAATACCCCATGCGTCTTTTAATGTAGGATGCAAACGCACATGGTTGCTTTCTTTTGGAATCGTCTCACCCTGCATCATCATGTAAATATGCCATGGCCCTGGCTCTGTGAGTGCTTCTTTGAACTTTGCACCTACTCCTTCGGCGCTTGCTTTTCCTCTACTTGCGCTAAAGAAAACCATGTATCCACGTAAAAAATCAGTTTCTTGCTTGTGCACGTTTCTAAAATTAGGCATCATTACCTGCGTTGGCCTTCGGCCATAATAATACTGATCTAAATGACCCTCATAATTAGCAGTCATGCTTCCTCTGTAATTATGAAACGCGATATACTTACCTAATAACCCATTGTCATTACCTAGGCCATTCGGAAATCTTTTGGATGTAGAATTTAATAGTATCAAATTGGTATTGATGCAAGCCGCATTTACAAAAATGATTTTTGCATAAAATATAATTTCCTCTTTGGTAATAGCATCAATCACTTTTACACCCGAAGCTTTTTGTGTAGCCTCGTCATAAATAATAGAATGCACCACAGAGTTTGGACGTAATGTTAGATTACCCGTTTTTTGTGCCCAAGGAAGTGTTGATGCATTGCTACTAAAATAGCCGCCAAATGGACAACCTCTTTCGCATAAACTTCTTGCCTGACACTGGCCTCGACCCTGCTCCAAATGGACTGGATTTGGTTTTGTTAAATGCGCGCAGCGCCCCTGAATAACGCGCCTATCATTATAAGTAGTATTTATTTTATTGACCAACTCTTCCTCTACACAGTTCATTTCCCATGGAGGCAAAAAATCGCCATCCGGGAGTGTATCCAAGCCGTCTTTATTGCCGCTAATGCCGGCAAACTTTTCGACATGGGTATACCATGCATCAATGTCTTCATATCTTATTGGCCAATCCACAGCAAAACCATCACGCTTGGGTCCCTCAAAATCATATTTACTCCACCTTTGTGTTTGCCTTGCCCATAGTAATGATTTACCCCCTACCTGATATCCTCTAATCCAATCGTAAGGTTTTTCTTGCACGTAAGGGTGCTCTGCATCTTTTACAAAAAAGTGTTCTGACGATTCGCCAAATGCATAACATTTAGAAACAATAGGATTTTCTTTTTCAAATGCAGCCGATTTTTTATTACGGTGCGCAAACTCCCAAGGATTTTTGGTAGCGGTTGGATAATCTTTTAAGTGAACAACGTCTCTACCTCTTTCTAGTACCATTGTTTTCAATCCTTTTTCTGTCAGCTCTTTGGCAGCCCATCCGCCACTGATTCCAGAACCAATCACAATCGCATCATATGTAGTAGAAGACATAAAATTACTTTTCGTTAAAACTATTGGTATTTAAATTACAAATATTTACGAGTACTTCTACTGATTTCTCCATATCAGTTACCCCCACCCATTCGTGCTTGCTGTGAATAGCCTGCATGCCAGTAAATATATTGGGGCAAGGAAGACCCATAAAACTAAGTCTTGAACCATCCGTCCCACCTCTAATGGGCTCTTTAACAAGTGTGAGCCCAGCTTTTTCATAAGCCGCTTTTGCTAGCGCCGAAATATGTGGGTACTGGTCAATAATTTCTTTCATGTTACGGTACTGCTCCGTTACAGAACAAGTAATGGTTGCGCCCGAATATTTGGAGACTATATTTTGTGCTAGATCAAATAATTTTTTTTCATGCACTGCTAGTTTTGCCGTGTCAAAATCACGCACAATGAATTCGATGGTTGCTTTTTCCTGAATACCATGTACACCCACTGGATGTACAAAACCCTCTTTGCCACTGGTGGCTTCCGGGCACCAAACATCTTTTGGTAACGCGGCTACAATTTCTGCAGCAATTTTTAAGGCATTCACCATTTTACCTTTTGCATATCCAGGATGTGCACTAACACCATCAATCACAATCGTTGCAGCGTCAGCACTAAAAGTTTCATCTTCAAAACTTCCTAGCTCGCCGCCATCGAGTGTAAATCCAAAATGAGCGCCTAGTTTTGATAGGTCTAATTTTTCGGTGCCTCTACCCACTTCTTCGTCGGGAGTAAATAATATTTTAATGTCGCCGTGTTCAACATTTGGATGTGACATTAAATAATGCGCCATATCCATAATAATGGCAACACCACTTTTATCATCAGCACCAAGTAGCGTTGTGCCACTCGCTGTAATAATAGATTTTCCAATATGATTTTTTAAATACGGATAGGCTTCTGTGGTAATAACCTGGCTATTGTCGTCAGGTAAAATAATGGGCGCACCCGTGTAATCTCTATGCAGTATGGGTTTTACACCTGTGCCACTACAATCCGGCGCAGTATCGATATGGCTACAAAAACATATAACGGGCACATTTTTAGTGGTATTACTTGGGATGGTTGCATGTGTATACCCATGCTCGTCGATATGAACATTTGCAAGACCCATGGCTGCCAATTCTTTTTCTAATAGCAGCGCAAGGTGTAACTGCTTTGCGGTGCTTGGAAAACAAGTAGCTGCTGGATCACTTTGTGTATCAATTTGTACATAACGCAAAAAGCGTTCGGTAACCGTAAAATTATAAGCTGTCATCATGGTTTTAAATGTACGAAAAAGAGCCGCTCTACTGTGGTAGAGCGGCTCTTTTTATTCAAAATTAATTTGAAATACTATGGCATAATGATCATAGAAGTAGCGCCATTGATAGCTACTAATTCTAAATCAAAAATTAGTGTTTCGCCTGCAAGTGGATGGTTCGCATCTAATATTACAGCTGTTTCTTTTACTTCTACAATAACAACAGGGAAATTTTGTCCGCTGCCATTACTCATATTTAATTGCATACCAACTTCTGGAACCATGTCTTCTGGGAAACGGTCTTTTGGAAATTCCATGACCATTTCTTCTTGCTTAGGTCCGTAAGCCTGATCTGCAGGAATTGTTACTGTCTTTTTTTCGCCAATAGCCATACCTGTAACGCCATCATCAAAGCCTGGAATTACCATACCGCCACCAACTTCAAACTCAAGTGGCTCTCTGCCTTCTGAAGAATCAAAAGTTGAACCATTTGTTAACTTACCATGATAATGCACTTTTACAGTATCACCTTTTTTAACTTGTTGCATGTTATTTATTTGTAATTGAAAGATTTCGGCAGGGCCGAACGGCAAAAGTACAAACCAAAAACGAGGTTTTGGCAAGTATTTTTG
>CANHCY010000045.1 GCA_947459295.1 Chitinophagaceae bacterium | reverse complement strand
TTGGCTATTTTTTTATTTCGCCTATTTTTGCACTCCTGAATCAAACAAGTGATTGATTGTGAAGGGTGAAGATTCCGTAGCTCAGTTGGTAGAGCAATACACTTTTAATGTATGGGCCCTGGGTTCGAGTCCCAGCGGGATCACAAAGCTTCAACGAAAGTTGGAGCTTTTTTTATGCGAAGACGCGAATCAAGCTTGCTTGAATGAGCGGATGAAGCATAAAAAAACTAAACGCAACCCGAGGGTTGCGTTTATAAGCTTTGCACTAGCTCAATGCGTGAGGGACACCGGCGAAGTGAAACGGAGCCGACAATCCCAGCTATTATTTATTTCTTAGGCACAGGCTTATAGATAGCACCTGTAGCAAAATCTACAATCAAACCAATACCACCAAAAAAGAAAGCATCAGCAAGTAAAGCACCTACTTTAATTTGTCTAGAAGGTTCACCAGGTAAAGGCTTTCTTCGCTGACTTTCTGTAACTTGACCACCAACAATTGTTGCACATGAAGTAATTTGTAGCAAAAGCACAAATAAACCTAATGCAAGGATAACTTTTTTCATAGTAATACATTTATTTGGTGTAATGTATACATTATATATTAAAGTAAATTATAATTCTCTAAACAATGTCTTATCAGCATAAAAAGTACCAAAAGGAATTAAAGAAGCCAAAAAAGCCCAAAACATTTTGATGATACTCCACTTATGTAAAAATGATACTTGAATCAATAAAACCACATATAAAACAAAAAGAATTCCATGAGCCAAACCAACAATATAATTGGGCTCGGGCATAGAAAATTTGTATTTTAACATCATCGTAAAACCTAAAAGCAAATAAGAGCAACCTTCAATAAATGCTACAATGCGGAGTCTACCCAATGTCGTTTTTAATAACTCTTTTACCATTTTATAATTTATAAAGTAATGTATTAATAAATTAAGTTAAAGATTTTATTTCAAAAATAATTAATAAAAAAGCCATCACTCAATAAAGAGGATGGCTTTTGTATTAAACGAACTTTACTGAAGATCCTAATAATGTCTTAAGAGCATTGCTCCTAATGCTTGACCTCTTGCAGTACCAATTGCAGCGAGCGTAACAATTCTGCCGCTAGATAAATTAGCACCTAAAGCAAAAGTAGCCACTACTGTTTGCGTTCCTGGTAATTTAACCCTGATTGTATAAGTACCACCTGGAATTGGCGCAAAAGCTGATAATGCAGTAGCATTTGGCGCTGTACCTAAATACGTTCTATTAGTTAATGTAACGCTATCTGTACTTGGGCTAGTTCTTAACAAAGTAATATCCACAGCAGGCGCTAATGGAGCTAAATGCAAGAAACGCACGTGCACATTAGTGCCAGATGGCACTGTTAAATCATCTGTTAGTTGAACCGCACGCAAGGTTCTTGTACCAGATGCAGCTAATGTATCATAAGCAACAACTGTATATGCTTTTTTAGCTTCAAACTGTAAAGTTGCATTGATAAAATTGGTTTTTCCTGAGTCTGGTGAAATTTTAATTGTACGAGAACCAGGAGTGATAGGCATATATGCACCACCATTTCCTACACCACCACCAGCAGAAACAAGACCATAAGATAAACGACGGCTTCCGTTTGATAATAAATCATCAATCAATATATCTACAGCTGGAGCTGTAGTGCCTGCTGCAGGAGGCGGAGTTGGAGCAGCATGAATAAATGCTACTGCTGCACTAGATTGTGCAGTAAGTTCAGTTGCTTCCTTGTCGCATGATGCAAAAAGAAAAGCAGTACCAATTGTTAAAATATTTAATAATTTTTTCATTGAATAAGTTTTAAGTACCATGAATTAATATCCTGCATTCTGTGACATATTCGGATTAGCGTCTCTTTCAGCTTGTGGTATTGGCCATACCCAAGAACGGTTGTTTGACGTTAATACAGATTGAGTTGTTGGAGCAAATATTTCACCACGATTTATCGTACGAGAAGTTCTCTTTAAATCCAACCAACGGTGTCCTTCCATGAATAATTCTTTTCTTCTTTCCAACTCAATAGCATTTGTTAAAGCAGCACCTGTTTCTGTACCATTAACAAAACCATTGATACGCGCTGCTCTTAATGTATTTAAATCATCAAGGGCAAGTGCAGCTTGAGAAGAATTGGCTCTTGCTTCGGCACGAATAAGGTACATCTCTCCTGTTCTAAATGCTTTCCAATCTACTACACCATCTAATGCAATTCCTTTACCTAAATGCTTAACCACTACTAAACGGTTGTTACCTCTTACAGGAGTAGCAGTTGTAGCATAACCTCTTCTAACACTTACGTTAAATCTTACATCGTTGGCTTCGTCGATAGTAGCAAATAAGCTATTGTTACCTTCAAATTGAGAACGGTTGATGGGTGGGCTAAATACGTCACCAGCCAAACGGCTCAAAAATTCTCCGGTATTAAACAAACTAGCAAATGCTACTTCGTTCACACTTTGATCTCTCCAAATACTTGGAAAAGTAGATCTATTGGCAAGTGGCATTGCATTGATTACCACTGTTGAAGAGGTAATTGCTGTTTGCCAGTCTTTAGCGTATAATGCTACCCTAGCATGAATAGCGTTTAAGCCAACCAAATCAATATAGTATCTGCTAGTAGCTGGATTGATAGGTCTATCAATACTAGCAAAAGCAGTTCTAACAGCAGCGATATCTTCATAGATAGCGTCATACACTTCTTTTACTGTTAATCTGTTTGGCTTTGAAGAAGCTGGAGAATTTTCTAAAACAGAAAGTTTCACATACGGGATTGCAGGTGAAGTACTGTTTCTATCTAAGTTATCAGCAAAGAATTTCATTAAATCAAAATGAGCCAATGCACGAATAGCAATTGCCTGACCTTTGATTCTATTAATTCTACTTTGATTATCAGCAGTTTTAAATTGATCGATGTTATTGATAATGATATTTGCATTATTGATAACGCTCCATCCTGCCAACCATGTTTCAGTAATCGTAACATTTTGAGGGGTGAATGCCCAATCGGTCATTTCAATAAAATTAACCAAAGACTCTGGCGTTTGAACCAGGTTGTCTGTCATCATATCCGAAAGGACAGATTGATTTCTACCATAGTACCCTACTGCTCGCATAGAAGTATATGCCGAACTAAGTGATGTTTCAAAATCACTTAAAGATTTAAATGCATTTTCTAATGTTGCTGAGTGCGTAGGATTTTTTTCTACTACTTTTTCGCAACTGATACTCGTAAGGATCAGTATTGCAGCAAAAGAATTTTTTATAATATTTTTCATGTAAATGCTTTTTATATTTTATTTAGAAACCAACAGATAATCCAAACGTTAATGTTCTTAATGCTGGATACTGTGCACCCGATAGTGCTCCGTTAGACAATTCAGGATCGAATCCTAAGAAGGTAGAACCAGTCCAAAGATTTTCACCCATTAAAAAGAATCTTGCCGAACTTATTTTTAATTTCTTTGCTACTGATGGTGAAACATTATAAGCAAATTGTAAGTTACGTAAGCGGAGGAAACTACCATCTTCTAGGAATCGAGTTGTAGAAGTTCTAATAGTTTGGTTGGCTCTAGGGATATTGGTAATATCACCTGGTTTTCTCCATTCTTTTGCCACTTCAACCCACATATTATCTCCAAAGTAACTTGGGTTTTCTACGTTAGCACGGTCGTTGTTGTAAACTAAGTTTCCAAAAACATAAGAGAAAAATACACTTAACTCAAATGATTTGTAAGTGAATTTATTGGTAAATCCACCATAAAAAGGAGCATCTCTTGTACCAAAAATTTGACGATCATTAACGTCATCAAATAATTCAGTTAATGCACCATTAGGTCTGCGGTAAATAGCATTACCATTGGCAGGATTCACGCCTTCATACTTCACTAAGAAATTACTATTTAAAGGATGTCCAATACGTTGAACAGTTGTAGAAGTTGTAATACCAATTGGAGGTGTAGTTGGTGTTAACTCTAATACTTTATTTCTATTCACCGTAAAGTTGATATTGGTAGTCCAACGGAAATCACGTGCCTTGATATTTTCAGTGATCAACGTGAATTCCCATCCACGATTTTGTACTCTACCGATATTGGTATTTAAAGAAGTAAATCCTGTTGTTCTAGACAACTGATTATTTAAGAACAAACGATTTGTAATATCGTTATAGAAATCAACACCAATAGTAATTCTACCTTTTACAAAAGTAGCGTTAAGACCAGCATTGAATTTTTGTCTTTCTTCCCAAGTTAATTCTTGGTTAGGTAATTGGCTGATACCAGGTCCTGGAACACCAGCATAGGTTCTGTTTGTAAATAACTCTCTTGAAGCAAAATCACCAATACCCTCTTGGTTACCTACGGTACCATAAGAAGTGGAAAGTTTTAAGGTTTCAACAAAATTTACATTTTTAAAGAACGCTTCGTCACTGATCATCCAACCAGCACCAACTGTAAAGAAGGTAGCGAAACGATTGTTTGCACCAAAACGAGATGATCCGTCTCTACGTACAGAACCGTTTAAGAAATACTTGTTTTTAAAGCTATATGATCCAATTCCAAAGAAAGAAATTAAAGCATTTTCTGTTCTATTTTCTGTAACAGTAGGAATATAAGTTGGTGATCCATTGGTGATACCAGCACCATTTTGGAAATTACCAGTTAAACCAAATCCGTTATATCCGAAACTAGAAAATAAACGATTCACAAATTCATTGTACGCACCAACACTAAAATCATGATCCCCAATTTTTTTGGCATAGTTTAATGAAGTAGTTCCAGTATAACGCGTTAATTTTCTTGAAGTTTTACCATACAATCCATTGTTTCCTGTTTGACCCTGACCAGCAACACTAAAGCGAGTAAACAAAGTGGTTTGATCCCAATCTTCGTAATCCACACCCCACTGCGTTCTAAAGCTCAAACCATTTAAGATAAAAGGTAATTTTTGTTCTAAAAAAGCAGAAGCAATGATTTTCATTTCCTTGGTTCCACGGTTAGTTTCGTTCATGTCTTGTACCGCATTTGGTTGACCTGATACAAACTGCTGATACGCTCCTGATGGCGTAAACGGACGCTCGTATGGGTTAGCCCAACGAATGGCATTTAATGGTGCAGCAATTGTTGTATTATTTTCTGTGGTATTTTCGAAATGACTCCAACCAATAAAAGAATTAACACCAAACTTTAAATTTTGATTTGCAGTATGTGTTATATTCATTCTACCACTGTATCTTCTTAGTCCAGTTTTTTGGATGGTTCCAGATTGATTAAACATAGCACCAGAAACATAGAAAGATGTTTTTTCATTACCACCACTAGCACTTAATTGATGGCTATTGGTAATACCTGTTTGCGTGATTTCATCTTGCCAATTGGTATTAATTTTACGAAGGCTATCTAATTGAGTAGAAGTCCATCCAAAAGGATTGCCACGCGCCATTTCATAATCCAATTTTTGGTTGGTATTCATTACTTCTAGTTTATTTACCGGAAAACGAGATTGACCATATTGAGCATTGTATTCAAATTTAGTCTTACCCAACTTACCTTGCTTAGAAGTAATTACGATTACACCATTTGCACCACGAGAACCATATTGTGCAGTAGTAGATGCATCTTTTAATAAACTGATACTTTCAAAATCATTTGGGTTGATAGAAGAAAAGTTAGCAGCAGAAATTTGCACCCCATCTAAAATATAAAGTGGTTCGGTTGTTCCGTTTACAGAACCCACACCACGAATAATTACTCTTGCTGCAGCACCTGGCTGACCAGAATTGGCTTGAATTAAAGCACCCGATGCTTGACCTTGTAACATTTGGTCGAACGAACCAATGGGTGTGTTTTTAAAAGCCTCAGCCTTAACTGTAGCAATAGATCCAGTTACCTGACGCTTTTGCAATGCCTGATAACCAGTAACCACAACTTCGTTCAGGGATTTATCTCCTGGAACTAGTTTAATGTTTTGTGCAGCAGCACCAACAGTTATTTGTTGATCATCAAAACCAACATAACTTACAGTTAGTTTTTTTGCACTGCTTGGAACAACTACTGAATAGGTACCATCAGCTTTTGTAAGTCCTAATCCTTTACCATTTAAGCTAATTGTAACACCAGAAAGTGGTTCTCCAGTTTGTGCATCTGTAACTTTACCAGTTACAGTTGTGTTTTGTGCCAAAAGCGAAATAGACGCAAATAGAATAGCACAAAAACTGAGTAAAATTCTTTTTCTCATTTAGTTATTTTTTTTGGAGTAATTATCAATCATTACGACCGATGCACGTGAAATTAACAGAATAATAACTCAATAAAAAAAATAAAAATGGCGTATTAAATTAGACTTAATATATTTTATATTGTTTAATTTTTTTAATGTTTACGCTTATAATTGTCGCATTAATTAAACAAATTATTATATAAAACTAGACACGAAAAAACAATATAGATGTATACAAATTATAAGCTAAAATCAAGAAATTAAGCCAGTTTAAAAAATGCAGCATCAAGTTTACCTTCAACATATTAAGTTGTCAACATTTTAGTAATACGTGAAACTTTATAATAATTTTTTTGTCATTTTAGTCAAATAAATTTTTACAAATTGCTTTATAAAAAACCAACGATTATGAAAAAAATTTTACCACACTTTTTGTGTTGGTGCTTCTTGATTTTTTGTTCATTTAGTTATGCCCAAAACAGAACAATTTCTGGTAAAGTGCTCGATGAAAAAGGAATGCCAGTATCATACGCTAGCATCCTTATTAAAGGAACAAAACAGGGTACTTCTTCAAATGAAGATGGCGTGTTTACCATTACTATTTCATCTTCAAAATCAGTCCTTCAAATTAAGGCAGTAGGTTATGAGGATAAAGAATTAGAAGTTGGTGCAAACAATAATCCCACAATCACTTTAAAAAGTGGTACTTCTATGAGTGAAGTTGTTGTAACTGCGTTTGGCGTAAAACAACAAAAAAAGGCATTAGGTTATGCAGCTACAGAAATCAGCAACAAAGATTTAATGATCAGTAAGCAACCCAACCTAATCAATGCTATACAAGGTAGAGTTGCAGGTGTTCAAATTAACTCTACAGGTGGTGGTCCGGGACAGGGCGCTAGAATTGTAATTAGAGGTCCAAAAAGTTCTTTGGGTAGCAATCAACCTTTATTTGTGGTTGATGGAGTTATTGTAGATAATAGCACAGTAGTAGAAGGCGGTAATGCTGCATTAAGAGGCATGAGTAACCGTATTTCTGATATCAATCCAGATGATGTTGAAAGCATGTCTATTTTAAGAGGTGGTGCTGCAACAGCTTTGTATGGATTTAGAGGTAGTAATGGTGTAATTGTTATAACAACAAAGAGTGCTAAAACAGGCAAAATGAGAGTTAGTTATAATGCAACAGTGGGAACAGAAGAAGTAAATAAATTTCCAGATGTTCAAACTACTTTTTCACAAGGATATAATAACACATATAATAGAAACGACTTCTTCCCTTCATTTGGCCCTACCGTTGATGTAGCCAAACAACAAGACCCTTCGCATCCAAATGAATTATTTAATCATTTTTCAAATGCATATAATAGAGGGTATCAATTTCGAAATACCGTTAACATTAGTGGTGGAACAGAAAAAGCTTTAATCAATTCTTCATTTGGTTACTTTAAGCATACAGGTGTATTACCTAACACCGATTATTCAAATTTTAATGCGCGTATTAATGCAACATTAAAACTCAGCGATAAACTAAAAATTAATCCTTCTGTAAATTATGTAAGCAGTGGTGGTTTAAGATATAACGCGGATAGATTTAATGAAAGTCTTACTTATTGGAGTCCAAGGTGGGATGTGCGTGATTATAAAAATGAAGATGGCACACATAAAACCTATGGAAACAATAATCCTATTTTTGGAGCCTACTACAACCTCTTTAACGATAAAGTAGACCGTGTAATTTCAAATGTTGCTGTCAATTATACTCCGGTTAGTTGGTTAGACATTAGTTATAGAGCAGGTTATGACTTTACTTCAGACAGTAGACGAGCTACTGCTCCTGCGCAAGTGCCGAGAGCTGGAATTATTAATTTTGCTGACAATGCTTTAGGTTTTGTTGGAGAATATCGAGTACTGAATAAAATCTTAAATAGTAACCTTTTAATCACTGGTAAATTTAACCTGAATGAAGATGTAGGATTAACAATTCGTGCAGGTCATGATGTGGTTGATCAAAGTTATAATTTTCAGCAAACAGAAGGTAGAGAATTAGATGTACCTACCCTACTATCTTTAAATAATGCAAGGTTTATTACTCAAAATAGTAGAAGAACTGCATTAAGAACAATGGGTATTTTTGGAGACGCAACAGTTAGCTTCCGAAACTATTTATATTTATCAGTAACAGGTAGAAACGACTGGGCTAGCTCGGTAGCAAGTGGCAATCAAAGCTTTTTTTATCCAAGTACTAGCTTAAGCTACATCTTTAGTCAGCATTTAAAATTACCAACCTGGATTAGCTATGGTAAAGTAAGGGCTTCATTTGCAAAAATTGGTATTGCTCCAGTTACACCATACTTGACAAATACATACTATAACAATGCATTTGGACAACCAGTAAACAATGTTATTGGATGGACAAGAGATGATGTAAGAGGTGCCGATCAATTAAAACCTGAATTTACAGATAACAGAGAAGTGGGTATTGAAATGCAGTTTTTAAACAACCGTATTGGTTTTGATTTTAGTTATTATCAAATCAACAGTAAAGACGTGGTTAATCCAGTACTCGTTCCTAACACCACTGGATTTAATTCATTCATTTTAAATTCTGGTGAAATCGAAAACAAAGGAGTTGAACTTGTGTTTAATGCAACGCCTATTAAAACCAGTAAGTTTACATGGGACGCTAGTATTAACTATACCAGCAACAGAAATAAAGTAATTAGCCTTGCTCCTGGCCTTAATGATATTGTTGTTGGAAGCCAATCTGGATATTTAAATAGTGGTGCAACACAAAGATGGGTTGTAGGTCAACCTGTTGGAGGCCTTTATGGCATTACGTATCAACGTTTCTATGGTAGTAATACAGACGACCGCATTACGCTTCGTAGAGATTTACCACTACTCATTGCAACAACTGGAAATGGTGCTGGTTTCCCAATACGTGATGTTACCAATCAACGATTAATTGGAAACTCACAGCCACGTGCAATTTGGGGCGTTAACAATACATTTACGTATAAAAATTTCACTTTGTCCATGTTGTTTGATATGCGAAGTGGTTTTGAGCGATTCAATCAGTTGGGTAACTTTATGAGTGCCTTTGGTATTGCTAAATATACTGAAGACCGAAATACATCAAGAGTATTTAATGGTGTCGTTGCAGGCGGTGCTGCTAATACACAAAATGTATGGCTAGGTCAGCAAGTGGGTCCTGATGGAAGAAACTACGGTGATGGTTTTTACAGAAACATTCATAGAGGTGTTACTGAAAACTTTATTGAAGATGCAGGTTGGACACGTTTACGTACACTCAGCTTAACATACCAATTACCGTCATCTATCTTTAAAAAATCATCTTTTATAAAAGATGCTTCCGTTACAGCTTCAGGAAATAATCTATTACTCTGGACTAAGTTTTCTGGATTTGATCCAGAAAGCAGCTCTACAAGTGCAGACAGTAATGCAGACGGATTTTCAGGATTTACATATCCTGGAGTACGCAGCTATTTTATTTCATTGAATGTTAATTTCTAATTCCTAAAGATGAAGATTATGAAAAAATATATTTTAACTCAAAAGAGATATTCTTTCTTAGTACTTTTTGCAGGTCTATTATTAAATACGAGTTGCAAAAAATACTTAGATATCAATAACGATCCAAATAGGCCTACAGAAGCCCCTATTAATGGTTTGCTTGCAGCAACTACACAAAACACAGGATTGAATGTTTTTCGTGCAGCCAATGCGGGCCCTAATTATTATGTCCAATATTTTGCTTCACCCAACGTATCTAGCCCTACTGATATTTATGATCGCTTAGATTTTACTTCATTATGGCGTAGCCTTTATGATAACATGACTGACTTGTATGATTTGCAAGTACTTGCTACCAAATTAAATAGCTCTGCTCATCTTGGAATGGCAAAGGTAATGATGGCGCAAAATTTGAGCATGACCACAAACCTTTGGGGAGATGTTCCTTTTTCAGAAGCGTTTAAGGGCGACAACCTTGCTCCTAAATTTGATAGCGCAAGACAGTTACATACACAATGCATTAATTTATTAGATGAAGGTATCGCTGAACTTAGAAAAACACCTACCATCGCTGTTGTTCCAGCTGCTGATTTTATGCATGGCAATACAGCTGCAAATGCAAATGCTTGGAATAGTACAAATCGTATTTGGTGGATTAGAACTGCATATGCATTAAAAGCACGCCTATTGCAGCAACTTTCAAAAACAGGCTCGTATAATGCCAATGCTGTTTTGTCTGCAGTAGATAGCGCTTACACAAATAATACTATGGAAGCGAGGGTTACTATTTTTACTTTACGCAACCCATGGGCTACTGTAGCAAGAAACCAAGCTTCACTTGTGTTAGATGGATGGCTTAGCCAACACTTTGTTAGCAATTCAATGAGTGGAAATACAACAACACAAGATCCACGTTTACCAAGATTAACAAATTTAACGCGCGCTGGTAATTATAGAGGAACGCGAAATGGTGTTGGACGTACGGGTACAGGTACAACCAATGATGAATCTTACCTAGTATTAACTGGTTTTTATAGTGGGGATGCTTCTCCTTTATTTGTTTGCACTTATGAAGAAGTTAAATTCATTGAAGCAGAAGCTGCATTACGCGCAGGCAATGCAACCAGAGCATACAATGCATACCTTGAAGGTATTAGAGCCAATATGAATAAGATTGGAGTACCAGCAACAGAAAGAGACAGCTATGTAGCTAGAACTACTGTTGGTGTAGGAAGTGGCGCACTAAATCAATCAAGAATTATGGAAGAAAAATACAAAGCTTTGTTTTTATCGCCCGTAACATTTGATGATGCTAGAAGATTTAATTGGGCTTATCAAGGATTTCAGTTACCACAAAATGCCATTCTTACCACACCGATTAGAAGATTGGATTACCCATCAAGTGAAAAATTACGCAATAACAAAACACCCAATATTGCCGATTTGACACAACGTTTATGGTGGGATGTAAATTAATCCCTCCCCCTATATATTTCAAAAAGCCATGTATGTTAAATCGTGCATGGCTTTTTTTACTCAGTTATACTGAAACAAAATAGGAAACCCAAACGCAACAAATGCAGACCAAACAAAGTAAAGCGGTAAAAAAAGTGCTATACTAGACTCTACTTTTTGAATATCGATTTGCCCTTTTACAATCTTATACAAGTTAAAAGAAACGAGTAACAAATTTACTAGTATCAAAATATCGCCACCTAAAACAGCCAACCTATTGGGCGTGAAACCAAAATCATTAATTCGGTACAAAATGGAACTTAGCGCAATACCATTTACAATGATTGCCAAGACCGACAAAACAAATAAAATTATTTGATTAGACTTTTGTTGTGTGTGTTTTGCAACTTCAGACAATGAAAACAATATGAGTGCCATAACTGCAATAAGAAGCACATTGAATAACAAAAGATAATCACGATTTGCAGCTGGATAAGTACCCGTAAAAAATATGGTTACTAAATAAATGAATAAAGTGATAGTAACAAGCGGGGTAAATATGCGGGCAATTACTGGCGACACTTTATGCACTAAGTATCCATTGTTTTCTATTAAATAAGCAGCAAATAGTGGAATAATAGATAAACCAATAGCAACAAAATAATTAAAATAAATAGTAAAAATATTTACTTTTAAGACCTCAAATAAATTGATGGTAATTGCTGTAAATATACCTCCTGCAATGAGCATGAGTCCACAAAGAACCAACAAGTCTCCATTAAACCTTAAAAAGTTTATTTTTTTACCGGTTGCACTTAAGTCTCCGCCAATAAATATGTATCCAAATATTACCCATAAAAATAAGGGCATATGAAAATAGGCCTGACTTACCGAATCACTATTTAAAGGCGCAGGGAGCATATTGATATACAATGCTGATATAAGTGATATAACTAGTGGAGCAATCAATTTAATAAGCGGTTGATGTTGTTTCCAAACAAAATAAACCATCAGTGCAGGGAACACAATAAAGCCAATATTTTTAGCATAAAAAACATCTTGCTCAACAGCAATAAAGTTTGGAATAAGTGCGAATGCAGCAACAATTGCAGCAAGTATCGCTACCACTTTCCATTCATTTTTAATACCCCAACTTATATCAGATTGTTTGTAGTTAAGTCTCTCATACCAAGCTTTTGCCAACAATTCATCCTTAATACTCGGATATGCTTCTATAAATGACTGCTTAAATGCAGCACTATCTTTACGATATGCATTTTCTAAAAATTCATGGTTATTTATTTTTTCTATGATTTGAGTTTTCATAACTATTTTTTTGTTTGTATTAATTGCTCTAGGGCTTGAATGTGTTTTGCAAATGCATCTTTACCAACTATTGTAGCAGCATATGATGTATTAGGCTTTTTTCCTACAAATTGTTTGGTAACGGATACATAACCAAGCTTTTCAAGTCCACTAATATGACTCGCAATGTTTCCATCTGTAATTTGTAAAAGCTCTTTGAGCATGGTAAAATCCACCTGATCATTAACCATGAGTATCGACATTATACCAAGCCGAATCCTACTCTCGAAAGCCTTATTTAAAGTGTCTATAAAATTTTTCACTTCTCGTATTTAGTATAAATGATAAAGCCATAAATGATATGTAATACGCCAAAGCCAATTACCCAACACCAAATACCATATTGTGTAAATGCAGCGGCAACAAGACCTGCAACAATTTCTAAATAGCCTAAATTCTTTATCGTATCTAATGAAAACTTACTAGCATGCACTAAAGCAAAGCCATAAAATATAAGCATCATTGCGGGTATATATAATATTTGGTTTTGACAAGCAAAAATCAAACACAAGATTCCACCAACAACTAAGGGTATAAAAAACTGAACCAAAAAGCGTTTAGCGGTTGTATCAAAAATAGCAGCCCCTTCCTTTTTCGCTTTTGCAATGGACAAATAAAGTCCAATACTTAAGGCTACCACTAATGTTCCTACCATAACAACAAACATGGATGTAACACTCGTTACACCAAACCAATTTATTCCGGCAAAAACAATAACAGCAAGTATACCAACTACTATTCCAGCTTTCCCGCTAATGGATGAAAACTTGGTAGACCGTTCCATCATTGTTTTAATATCCTGAATGGCCTGTAAATGTTCTTTTTCCTGACTCATAATAAATATTTAAAAGTACTTTGAAATACAAAGTTAATACATTAATTAACTTTCCCAAATATTTCTATAAGTCATTAATATACGAATAAATAGTAATGTTAATTAAAGTAGCGCTTCAAGCAATATCTCTACCGGGTGTAAAGCTTTTTCACCCGTTCCATCCTTAATTTGATGCCTGCAACTAGTTCCAGGCGCAGCAACGGTGCAAGTAGATGCATTTTTTCGAACACTTGGGAAGAGTACCAACTCACCTATTTTCATAGAAACATCATAATGTTCTTTTTCATATCCAAATGATCCAGCCATACCACAACAGCCTGAAGGAATGGTTTGTACCGTATAGTTTACTGGTAGGGACAATGCAGTCACAGAATCCGCGAGTGAACCAACTGCTTTTTGCTGACAATGTCCATGTAAAACAATGGTTTTAGCATTTGTAGTAAACACTTCTTTTGTGATATTACCAGCAGTTATTTCTTTAGCAATAAATTCATCGATATAAAAACTATTGTGCGCTAAACTTTCTGCAGCAACTAAGTTTTTATCGCTAGCTAAATCAGGATATTCATCTCTAAAAGTTAAAATAGCAGAAGGTTCAATGCCAATTAACGGACTCTCATCCGTTACCAATGCACTTAACAATTCAATATTTTTATTGGCAATAACTTTCGCTTTTCTAACAAGCCCCTTCGATAACCATGTTCGCCCACTCTCTTCATGAACCGGTATAATAACATCATAACCAAGTGCAGTTAACAATTGCACGGTTTTATTGCCAATATGTGCATCGTTGTAATTGGTAAACTCGTCGCAAAATAAGTACACACGCTTTACTGGATGCTGCGGTGCCACATAGTTTTTGCGGTACCAAGCCATTAGTGTTTGCTTTGATATTGCAGGCATAGAACGCTCCACCGCAAAGCCTACCGCTCTTTTAATAATGCCACCTAGCATTTTATTTTGCATGACAAAATTATAAATACCCGGTGCGATTGAACCTAGCTTGGCAGATGCCGTAAAATTGGCAATGAGTGTAGACCTAAACGGCACTCCATTGGCGTCATAATAATGTTGCAAAAACTCTGCCTTTAATTTAGCCATATCCACATTGGATGGACATTCACTTTTACAAGCTTTGCAACTCAAGCACAGGCTCATAACGTCATAAATTTCTTTATGGTTAAATCGGTTTTGCTGCGTTGAATGGGTTAAAAATTCACGTAAAATATTAGCCCTTGCTCTAGTAGTATCTTTTTCGTCACGCGTTGCCATATACGAAGGACACATCGTACCTCCCGACAAATGCGTTTTTCTACAATCACCTGATCCATTGCACTGCTCGGCGTGTTGTAAAATATCTTGTTTGTGAAATCTAAAAATGGTTTCAAATGCTGGTGTGCTTTGTCCGGGCTCATACCTGAGCATGCTATTCATGGAAGGTGTATCCACAATTTTGTTGGGGTTAAATATTCCTTTTGGATCCCAAGTATATTTTACCTCTTTAAGTAATTTGTAATTTTTTTCACCCACCATTTGCTTGATAAACTCACCACGCAAACGGCCATCACCGTGCTCACCACTTAACGAGCCTTGGTATTTTTTTACCAGTGTTGCTACTTCTTCGGCAATGGTTCTAAATAGTTGATTGCCCTCTACCGTTTTTAAATTAATAATGGGTCTTAAATGTATTTCTCCTGAGCCAGCATGGGCATAATGCACCGAGTACAAACCATGCTTCTTTAATACCTCATTAAAGTCTCTGATATAAGCGGGTAAATCGTTTACATCCACAGCCGTATCTTCAATAACTGGCACTGCTTTTTCGTCGCCAGGTAAATTACTTAATAGTCCAAGACCTGCTTTACGAAGCGTCCATATTTTTTTGGTATCGGCACCAAATAAAACAGGAAAATGATACCCAAGGCCCGCAGCGCGCATATCCGCTTCTACTGCGTTTGTTAAAACCAAAATTTCCTCTCTGGTTTCTCTCACAAATTCGATAACCAAAATAGCGCCCGGATCCCCTTCAACAAAAAAACGATTTTTACTTTGCTCCTTATTTTCTTTGGTACATTCTAAAATATAATGATCAATTAATTCACTGGCACTAGGGTTATATTTAAGACCAATTAAATTAGCGCGTAACGATTCATCGATGGTATTAAAATGCACACATAAAAGTCCTGTTTCTTTGGCAGGTGCTGGTACTACTTGTAATTTAATTTCGGTAATAAAAGCAAGTGTTCCTTCGGAACCTGCTATTAAATTACAAAAGTTAAAAGCAGGGCCACCCGCAGTAAACGGGCTTGCATCCACAAGCACATCAATGGCATAGCCAGTATTGCGTCTTACAATTGATTTTTTAGGAAATTCTTTTCGAATTTCTTGTTGGTTATCATAATTGCTAAGCATTGACCTCAGCGACTTATATAATTTTCCTTCTAAACTATCTAACTCACATTTAGCATGAAAATCATCATTGCTAATAGTATTAAAAACAACTTCAGATCCATCACTTAAAAAAGTAGTAACTTCTAATAAATGCTCACGGGTACTTTTATATATGACAGAATTGGAACCGCAAGAATTATTACCTACCATACCACCCATCATGGCCCTGTTGGCAGTAGAAGTTTCGGGGCCAAAAAATAAACCATGAGGTTTTAAAAACAAATTGAGTTCATCTCTAATAACACCAGGCTCTACCCTTACCCATCCCTCCTCTTTATTAAGCTCAATAATTTTTGTAAAATGTTTGGACACATCAACCACTATACCGTTTCCAACCACCTGACCTGCAAGTGATGTTCCTGCCGTTCGAGGAATAAGTGAAGTGTTATTAGCAGAAGCAAATGAAATTAAAGTAGCAATATCTGCTTTGGATTTAGGTATCGCAACAGCAAGCGGCATCTCACGGTAACTTGAAGCGTCTGTGGCATATAGCGTGCGCATGGTATTGTCAAAAAACAATTGTCCCTGCAAGGTATCTGCTAAACTTTGTAACGCTTTATTCATTGCTGCTTAATATTGCGCAAAATTAGTTAAAAATAGAAGCAACTATCCTGCTAATATATTACAGTTGTATTCATCAATTAATGCTATGTAAACATGCATTTCTACAAAATGAACACTTGAAAGATAAATAACATGCGTTATACACATTTTGACAATATCTTATCCCCAAATGCCCCGTTTTTACCATTTTTCGGTGTATATCTACGCAGATCCGCCGAATAATTTGCATTTATTGTAAAAAAATGTTAACATTATAATGAATTTGCTTGCCCAAATTCACTTATTAATTCATTATTAAACAGACCAAACAAAATCTTATGAAAAGTTTGCTTTTAATTTTTTGTTCTGTGCTGTGCATGATGTCATCGACATTCGCACAAACACGACAAGTTTCTGGTACCGTAACTGGGCCAGACAACAAAGCAGTTGCTTCAGCTACCGTTAAAATCAAGGGTGGCACTACAGCAACTTCAACTAAGTCTGATGGTACATTTAGCATTAGTGCGCCATCAGGTAATGTAACGTTAGAGATTTCATCTCTAGGCTTTGCAACCAAAGAGGTTACAGTCTCTGGTTCACAAAGTAATGTTTCAGTTTCCTTAACAGCTGCATCTTCTGATTTAGGTGATGTAGTAGTTACTGCACTTGGTATCAAGCGTGAGAAAAAAGCCCTAGGCTACGCTTCACAACAAGTAAGTGGTGACGAATTAAGAAAAGCTGCAAACTTTAACTTTATGGACGCCTTAAGTGGTAAAGCAGCTGGTCTTGACATTAAAATTAGTAGCTCTGGCGCGGGTGGTTCTACCAAAGCGGTATTAAGAGGTGCTAAATCACTTATCGGAACATCAGAAGCGTTATACGTTATTGATGGTATCCCAATGGTAAACAACAAAGGCGGTCAGCCTGGTTCTTACGGTGGTACCGATGGTGGTGATGGTCTATCTTCTATCAACCCTGCCGACATTGAAAGCGTAAACGTATTAAGAGGTGCTAACGCTTCTATCCTTTACGGTAGCCAAGGTGCTAACGGTGTAATCGTTATCACTACTAAAAAAGGTAAAGCTGGTAAAACGCAAGTTGATTTCAACCACAGTACTGTTGTGGATCAAGTTTCTGAATTACCTGATTTACAGTTTACTTATGGTGCGATCAATGGTTCAGACTACAACTGGTCTAAAACTAAATCTAACTACTACCAAAACAATTACGTAAATGAATTTTTTCAAAGAGGCGTAAACGTTACAAACTCAATTTCTGTGAGTGGTGGTAATGATAAAACAACCGCTTTCTTCTCTTATGCAAACATGAGTGTTAGAGGTATCATACCAAACAACACCTATACTAAACACAATATCACATTAAACCAGTCTACTAAATTGTTTAATAACAAAGTAACAGTTAGTTCAAATGTGATTTTCGCTTATGAAGAAACAAAAAATCGTCCGGGTGCTGGTTACTACAATAACCCACTAACTGGTTTATATTTATTTGCGCGTGAAAGAGATTTCAATGCATACAAAACAAATTATCAAACTTTTGATGCTGCGCGAAACCTAAATAGAATGAACTGGTATTCTACCGAAGAAAAACAAAACAACCCTTATTGGGAATTAAATCAAAACTCTAAACTTCAAACTTCACACCGCGTTATAGCAAACGTGAAACTTTCTTACGATATTGCTAAAAACCTAAAGTTTGAAACAAGAGGTAACATTGATTACAACAATATGCTTCGTGACAACCGTTGGGCAGCAGGCGGCAACTCTGTAAGTGTGAGCCCTAATGGTACTTGGTCTTATACCAAATACAACGATCAGGCGCTATACGCCGACGGTATCTTTACGTACAACAATACTTTTGGAGACATATCTCTAACTGCTTTAGCAGGTGCGAGCTACCAAAAAAATACATTCAACAATGGTATGAACGTTGGTAACGGTACTATCGCTTTGATGTACCCTAACTTCTTTACGTTTGCTAACCTTCCTTTCAACGTTGTTTTCAACCAAACAATTAACAGAACCATCAAACAAGGTGCTTTTGCGAATTTACAATTTGGTTACAAAGACATGTTATTTGTGGATGTTTCTGCACGTAATGACTGGGCTTCTACCCTTGCACTTACTGGTAACCAATCTTACCTATATCCTGCATTTGGTTTGTCTGGTATTGTTAGCCAAATGGTTGACTTACCAGAAGTTATCTCTTTCATGAAAGTAAGAGGTTCTTATTCTCAAACTGGTAATGAAGTTCCATTTAACGTGGTTAACCCATGGAACAGAATCAATGCTGCTGGTGGCCCTACAGGTATCGGTGGTATTGGAAGAAATACACAAGTTCCTTTCACCAACTTAAAGCCTGAAATTATTGAGGGTACTGAATTTGGTTTAGAAATGAAAATGTTTAAAAACAAAATTGGTTTAGACTTCACTGTTTACAAAGATGTTAGTACCAATCAGTTCTTATCTCTTGCTGCTCCATCAGGTTCAGGCTTTACTTCTTATTTTGTAAACGCTGGTAGAATTGAAAACCAAGGTTTTGAATTAACCTTAGATGCACAAGTTGTAAGCACAAGTAACTTCTCTTGGAAATCATCAGTAAACATTTCTCGTAATACCAACAAAATTGTTGAGTTAATCGCTTCTAACCCTAACTATCAAGTTGGTGGTAATGACGAAGGTTTCGCTTCAGTTATCAGAGCTGGTGGTTCTTTCAACGATTTATGGATACACAAATTTGCTAGAGACGCTTCAGGCCGTATCATTTTAAACCCAACTACTGGTGCTCCAACAAGAGGCGCATTACAAGAAAAAGTGGGTAATGTAAATCCTGATTTCTTATTAGGTTGGAACAACAACTTCACATACAACAACTGGTTTGCTTCTGTATTAGTACAAGGTAAATTTGGTGGTGTTGCTTTCTCTAAAACAGAAGCTTTCTTAGATTCTTATGGTGCTAGCGCAAGAACTGGCGAATTTAGAGATAAAGGTGGTATGCCAATTAACGCTGTTCAAAATGGTAATCCAGTTTCTACTATTGATCCTGCTGTATTTTTCTCTGCAGTTGGTGATAGAAATGGTATCATGGAACCATACTTATTCTCAAGAACAAACGTGAGAGTAGGTCAGTTAGTTTTAGGTTACAACTTAAAATCTAATAAAGCAAACGCTTTAATCAAAGAAGCTAACTTCTCATTAGTGGGTCGTAACTTATTCTTCTTATTTAAAGAAGCTCCATTTGATCCTGAACAAGCCATGAGCACAGGTAATGCAATGCAGTCTAACGACGTATTTGGTTTA
>CANHCY010000044.1 GCA_947459295.1 Chitinophagaceae bacterium | reverse complement strand
ATCCCGCTGGGACTCGAACCCAGGGCCCATACATTAAAAGTGTATTGCTCTACCAACTGAGCTACGGAATCTTCACCCTTCACAATCAATCACTTGTTTGATTCAGGAGTGCAAAAATAGGCGAAATAAAAAAATAGCCAAATAATTAGGGTTCTTTTTTACTTGATTTACCCACATTTCCTAAATAACACCCTTTTACTTGCTTATTTTTGAACATAATTTAAAATAATGGATGAAATACAAGGAAAAGTTGTAGTCATTACCGGTGGTTCCGACGGAATAGGAAAGGCACTTGTAGAACTCTACTTAAATAAAGGAGCAAAAGTGGCCACTTGTGCTAGAAATTACCAAAAGCTATATCAGTTGCAATCTGCACATACGGGTAAGCCATTATTTATTCATGCCACCGACGTTAGTAAAGAAATAGATTGTAAAGGCTTTATAGATGCAGTTATTAAAGAGTTTGGCACCATCGACATATTAATTAACAACGCTGGTGTGTCAATGCGCGCTTTGGTGCAAGACGTAGATCTTGATACCATTAGACGTGTTATGGATATTAACTTTTGGGGCACGGTATATTGTACCAAATTTGCGCTTGATCATATTATCAAAAATAAGGGTACCATTGTAGGCGTTTCTTCTATTGCGGGATATAGAGGTCTTCCAGGACGTAGTGGTTATTCTGCGTCTAAATACGCGGTTAATGGATGGTTAGAAGCGCTTCGTACCGAGTTATTAGAGTCTGGAACCAATGTGATGTGGGTATGTCCTGGCTTTACAAGTTCAAATATTAGAAATGCCGCTTTAAATAGTAAAGGGGAATCGCAAGGGGAGTCGCAAATGGATGAAGGCGCAATGATGAGTTCTGATGAATGTGCTGTTCATATTGCAGATGCCATTGAAAAGCGCAAACGTACACTTGTATTAACTTTTACAGGAAAGCGTGCAGTATTTATGAATAAATTTTTTCCTTCCTTAGCTGACAAATTAGTGCGTAAGTTTTTCTTCAAAAATAACGAGCTAGTGAAATAATTTACAAGTAATTACGTTAACAATGAGGCATGCCCATTGTAACACTTTCTACAGATATTGGCCAACGAGATTTTTTAGTTGGCGCTATAAAAGGTCAGTTTTTACAACTTGATCCCACAACAAATTTGTGTGACATTACGCATTATTTACCGCAAACAAACTTTCCTCAGGCGGCCTATGTTTGTGGCAACGCCATTAAGCACTTTCCAGGTGGAAGTTTCCACATTATTATGGTAAACTTGTTTGAAGGCCCAGCAGAGCATTTGCTCATGGCTAAATTTAACCAGCAGTATATTATCTGCCCCGATAACGGTCTTTTAACCATGATAACGGGTCAAAAGCCTTCAGAACTTGTAGCCATTCCTTTAAATAATAAGTATACTTTACTTGAGATAACCGCTGTAATTGCTATGGCAATCAATAAAGTAAGTAAAACGGGTAATTTGTTAGATGGCGGTGTAGCTATACCTGCTATCAACGAAATTTACCCACTAAGGCCAACTGTTGGGCCCGATTGGATTGAGGGCCAAATCCTATTTATTGATCAATTTGAAAACGTAGTCATCAATATTACGGCTTCCGAATTTGCTTCTCAGGCCAAAGGCCGTTCGTTTAAAATCGTTTTTAAACGCAACGAAGTCATTGATACCATCAGTGCTAATTATACTTCGGTAGCGGAAACCGATAAATTAGCCTGGTTTAACTCGGCGGGATACCTCGAAATTGCCCTTAGAAATGGTAACATGGCCGGACTCTTTGGACTTCAAGGTTTTAATGAACAAATGCAAAACAAAGGTGGAGGTTCGGATACCAATTGGTTTTATCAAACGGTTAGAGTGTTTTTTGAATAATTTGCCCAATTTTAGTTTAATTTTGCAACGCAAACAGGCCAATAGGCCCTTAATAATCAAGTAATTTAGTTTTATGGCATATGATGTAATTGTTATTGGAAGTGGACCTGGTGGATACCCAGCAGCTATCCGTGCTTCTCAATTAGGTTTTAAAGTAGCTGTTATTGAAAAAGAAAGCCTTGGTGGCGTTTGTTTGAACTGGGGTTGTATTCCAACCAAAGCGCTTTTAAAAAGTGCCCAAGTTTATGAATATGTAAAGCATAGTGCCGATTACGGTATCAACGCAACAGGTACCCACGATTTTGGTGGTGTAATCAAGCGTAGCCGTGGTGTTGCCGATAAAATGAGTAAGGGTGTTCAATTCTTAATGAAGAAGAACAAGATTGATGTGATTATGGGCTATGGTAAAGTTTTATCAAAAGGTAAAGTAGAAATTACTGCCGCTGATGGAACTAAGCAAGTTCAAGAAGCTAAATACATTGTTATTGCAACTGGTGGAAGATCAAGAGTATTACCAAACTTAAAACAAGATGGTAAAAAAGTACTTGGCTACCGCGAAGCGATGGTGTTAACTGATCAACCAAAATCAATGATCATTGTAGGTAGTGGTGCGATAGGTGTTGAGTTTGCATATGTTTACAATAGCATGGGAACTAAAGTAACCATTGTTGAATTTATGCCTCGCATTGTTCCTGTAGAAGATGAAGACATTTCTAAAGAATTAGAAAAGCAATATAAAAAACAAGGCATCGAAATTATGACCAACGCTTCTGTAGAATCTTTAGATACTACCGGTGCTGGTGTAAAGGCGCATGTTAAAAAGCAGGACGGTTCTATGGTAACACTAGAAGCGGATGTTGTTTTAAGTGCAGTTGGTGTTGTTGCTAATATTGAAAATCTTGGTTTAGAAGAAGCAGGTGTTAAGGTAGATAAAGGAAGAGTGATTGTAGACAAATACCAACAAACATCTGTAGCTGGTGTGTATGCAATTGGTGATTGTTCTCCAGGTCAAGCGCTTGCGCACGTGGCTGCTAAAGAAGGTATCAATGCTGCAGAGCATATGGCTTATCTCGAAAAAAAGCACCACCATTTACCTGAACCTTTAGATTATAATAACATTCCAGGTTGTACGTATTGTACGCCAGAAATTTCAAGTGTTGGTTACACAGAAAAAGCAGCTAAAGAAGCTGGTTACGAAATTAAAGTGGGTAAATTCCCATTTGTAGCAAGCGGAAAGGCAAGTGCAGCAGGCGCTACAGAAGGTTTTGTGAAAGTTATTTATGATGCAAAATATGGCGAGTTTTTAGGTTGCCATATGATTGGTATGAACGTTACTGAAATGATTGCAGAAGCAGTTGTTGCACGTAAATTAGAAACCACTGCACATGAAATCTTAAACGCTGTGCATCCGCACCCAACAATGAGTGAAGGATTAAAAGAAGCTACTGCTGCTGCTTATGGCGAAGCAATAGATATCTAAGATCTAATTAGATAATGATAAGGCCGCAAGTAATTGTGGCCTTATTTTTTTGTAAATACTTTTTGTAATAGGGCCGATGTTCTTGACGCAGGGTTAGCTCTAATATCTTTTTCTTGCGTAGCAATTTCGGTGTAAATGCCAGATAAAGATTTATCGGTTACATACCCAACTAAATCTGGATTCATTTTTTTGCCAATAAGTGGTATACTATTATATGTGGTAATTATTTTTTCCCAATACTGTGTAGCATTGACTTTGTCAAGAGATGATTTAATAACTGGCGAAAAACTTTGTGTAAGTGCCGTGTTGGTTTTTGATCTCAAATAAGAAGTGGCAGACGTGTCGCTTCCTCTTAAAATGTTGATACCATCGGTAATGGTCATTTCCCTAATAGCAGTGGTAAAAATAGGTACAGCTGTTTTACAAGCATCTTCGGCGGCGCGGTTCATACTTACAATCATATCATCCATGAGTTGATTAAACCCAAGTCTTCTAAGGGTTGTTTCTATTTTTCGTGCCTCAGGCGGCATGATAATTTTTAACGCTGCATTTTCTAAAAAACCGCCTGGGCTAGATAGTTTTGCAGTACCTGTTTGCGCCCCTTTTTGAAGCGCTTCTTTTAAACCGCCGGCTATTTCGTCAGCACTTAATCCAGACGTTGAAGGCAGCGCCATATTGGATGCTTTTTTTAATAAATCTCCAATTTTTTGGGCCTCAACAGTTTGAAAGCCTAAAATCGCAGCTATAAATACTAATTTCTTCATAATAAGGCGTTTATAACTGTAAAGATAAGATGCCTAGGGTTCAATAATTGTGAATGTTTTGCTATAGTTAAGCCCCGCTGTCCTTACCTTTGCAGCGCATAATTTAATAGCTTCATGAAATACGAGAAAGAGATAGGTCGACGCAAGAGTTTTGCCATTATATCGCATCCGGATGCGGGTAAAACAACCTTAACAGAAAAGTTTCTGTTATTTGGTGGTGCTATTCAAACTGCTGGTGCCGTTAAAAGCAACAAAATTAAAAAGCATGCGACGTCGGATTTCATGGAAATTGAACGACAGCGTGGTATTTCGGTGGCTACTTCTGTTATGTCATTCGAATACAAAGACTTCTTAATTAATTTATTAGATACACCAGGCCACAAAGACTTTGCGGAAGATACCTACCGTACCCTAAGTGCTGTTGATAGTGTAATATTGGTCATTGATAGTGTGAATGGGGTAGAACCACAAACACGACGTTTAATGGAAGTGTGTCGTATGCGCGATACACCGGTTATTGTTTTTATCAATAAAATGGATAGAGATGGTAAAAACAGATTTGATTTATTAGAAGAAATAGAAAACGAATTACATATTTCGTTACACCCCATGACCTGGCCTATTAATAGTGGTAAAGAATTTAAAGGGGTTTATAATTTGCATGATAAAAACCTTCGCTTATTTACTGGAGGCACAAAGGCCGATGAAGAAGATATTGTGGCTATCGATGATTTACAAGACGCTTTATTGGAAACAAAAATTGGAAGTAGAGACGCCGATCAATTAAGAGAAGACGTAGAACTTATTGAAGGTGTATATGGTGCATTGGATGCCAATGATTATTTAACCGCTAAAGTTGCGCCCGTATTTTTTGGTAGTGCCGTTAATAATTTTGGTGTGAAAGAAATGCTGGACACTTTTATTAGAATTGCACCAGTGCCGCGTAGTAGAGCAACTTCTAAGCGCTTAGTGGAAGTTGGAGAAGATAAATTTAGTGGCTTTATATTTAAAATACATGCCAACCTAGATCCTAAACATAGAGACCGTATTGCATTTATGCGTGTATGTAGTGGACGTTTTGAAAGAAACAAATACTACCACCATGTAAGAAATGACAAAGACATGCGCTTTAGCAATCCGTACACTTTTTTAGCGCGTACCAAAGACGTCATTGATGATGCATACCCTGGTGACGTGGTGGGTTTATTTGATACGGGTAATTTTAAAATAGGAGATACCTTAACAGAAGGAGAAGATTTTTTCTTTACTGGGATCCCTACTTTTTCGCCAGAAATTTTTAAGGAACTCGTTAATAAAGATCCTTTAAAAACAAAGCAGCTAGAAAAAGGCATTAGTCAATTAACTGACGAAGGTGTGGCGCAGTTGTTTACTCAGTTTGGTGGCAATAAAAAAATTATTGGTTGCGTAGGTGATCTTCAATTTGAAGTTATTCAGTACAGGCTCTTACAGGAGTATGGCGCCGCTTGTGAATTTAGAACCCTTCCTTTTTATAAAGCATGTTGGCTTACTTCAAATGTTGCCGGAAAGCTCGACGATTTTTTACGTTTCAAACAGCAAAATGCTGCAGTAGATAAAGATGGCAATCCCGTTTATTTAGCACAAAGCGAATGGTTTTTAAATACAGAAATTACCAATAACCCAGATATTACTTTTCATTTTTCGAGTGAAATTCATAAATAATCCATGAAGTCAAAAACACTACATAAAGACAAGGTTAATATTATTACACTCGGTTGTAGTAAAAATTTAGTGGACAGTGAAGTGCTTAGCGGACAGCTTAAAGCGAGTGATATTGATGTGGTGCATGAAAACACTAAGCTAGACCACAATGTGGTGGTGGTAAATACTTGTGGGTTTATTGACAAAGCCAAAGAAGAAAGTATCAATACTATTTTGGATCAACTCGAATTAAAGCGTAGGGGTAAACTTGACAAAGTATACGTAACGGGTTGTTTGAGCGAAAGATATAGAGGTGATTTGGAATCAGAAATGCCAGAAGTAGATGCATGGTTTGGTACCATGGAACTTCCTTTAATGTTAAAACAGTTTGAAGTAGATTATAAAGCAGAACTGGTAGGTGAGCGTTTTTTGAGTACACCACAGCATTATGCTTATTTAAAAATAAGTGAAGGTTGTAACCGTACCTGTTCGTTTTGTGCAATTCCTTTAATGCGCGGACAGCATATTAGCCGTACCATCGAAGACCTAGTTACAGAAGCCGAAGGCCTTGTAAAAAAAGGTGTTAAAGAGATCATGCTTATTGCGCAGGAGCTTACCTATTATGGTTTGGATATCTATAAAGAGCGTGCGCTTCCTAAATTATTACACGCACTCGCTGATGTTAAAGGCATCGAATGGATCCGTTTACATTATGCGTATCCAAGTAAATTTCCACTAGAAATACTGGATGTGATGCGTGAACGTTCTAATATTTGTAAGTACCTCGATATGCCGTTGCAGCACGCTAGTAATAGCATGTTAAAGGCCATGAAGCGTAATATTACGCGTGAAGATATGTCTGTGCTGATCAAGGAAATTAGAGCACGTGTACCAGGCATTTGTTTGCGTACTACTTTAATTGCTGGTTTCCCAGGTGAAACTGAAGATGATATCGAAGAATTAAAAGAATTTTTACAAGAACACCGCTTTGATAGAGTAGGTATTTTTAGTTATAGCCACGAAGAAAACACGACGGCGCATGATTTAATAGACGACGTACCTGCCGATGTTAAAGCAGAACGCGCACAATCTATTATGGAAGTGCAGCAAGAAATTTCTCTCGAAAAAAACCAAGAAAAAGTAGGACAGGTTTTAAAAGTGATTGTCGATAAAAAAGAAGCCGGCCGATACCTAGGACGTACCGAATTTGATAGTGTAGAAGTAGACAATGAAGTAGTGATTAATACCAAGCGCAAACTTACTATAGGAGATTTTGTTTGGGTAAAAATTACTAAAGCCTACGATTACGACATTGAAGGTGAACTAGTTGATAGTGAAGGACGCTCTATATAATGAAAGTAAAACGTAACGGCTAAGGATACAATTAAGTAGAGCGTTACTGCAATACTTGCGCCACTAAATAATGCGTTTGCTCCAAACCAATCTTTTTGGTAGTATAAAACAGCTACAGCTATTGCTGCTTTAACAATTTCTGCAATGAGCGCTTCGCCACTTCTGTCCATAAGCTCGGCGTGTGCATATACAAAGGCAAATACAAAAGCGCCATATAAAAACATATTAGGGTTACCAATAGTAGCGATGTTGCCAAACAAATAACTTACAAATAATAAGAGTGCTACCAGTTGTAGGTACGACCATAGCACTAAGCCCTTGGTTTCGTTGGTATCATATTTTTCAAAATGATACACGTCTTCTATTTTATCTACAGGATACTGTGCTTCAACATCTGCGGGCCTCCAACCGGTTGGCATAAACCAAATTTTAAATTTACTTGACCAGCTTTTAGTACGCCATGCATCTTTAATAAGTAACCATAAATGCATGAAATTAATTTTTATAGGGTTCCATGTTTGCACGGCTCTAGTAATACCATATACTGCAGGGATAGTAGGATCTTCCTCTTTAAATGTGCCAAATAATTTATCCCAAAAAATAAAAATTTGACTGTAGTTTTTATCTAGGTATTCTTTATTAATGGCATGGTGCACTCTATGATGAGATGGTGTTACAATAATCTTTTCTAAAAAACCCATGTTGCCAATATGCTGTGTATGGTACCAAAATTGTGCAAACAAATGAAGTGGTGCAACAATCCCAATTACTTTAGCGGGAACGCCTAATAAAGCAGCAGGCAATAAGAAAATCACAAATATTTTTACAATCGAAGAAATGCTTTGTCTTAAAGCACATGCTAAATTATATTCTTCTGAGCTATGGTGTACAATATGGTTGTTCCAAAAAACATTGTATTCATGTGCAATTCTGTGGATCCAATAGCCAGCAAAATCAAGTGCCAAAAAAGCAATAATATAAGTGAGTGGGCCGTCAGGTACTTTGGTTAATGCAAAGTGCTGAACCATCCAGCCATAAGAAATAACCGCAATACTTAAACCAAGTACGTCTTTGGTTACATTGGTAACGCCTGAGCTAAGGCTTGAAATCATGTCAAAAGTTCGTACCGTTTCCTTTCCCTTTAAAACACCATACCATTTCTCGAATAGTACCAGTAATAAAAATGCCGGCATGGCAATCAGTAATATTTTACCATAGCTTTCCATAGCAACGAAATAGGGATTAGACCCTTTACAAATGTAACTATTCTGACGAATCTTCCATTATTTGCTGCCCTTGTTGTAATTTTAACCCTAATTATGATAAAAGCTGCCGAGCAAGTTGCTTATCCTTTAACGGGCTATTTTTCTAGCTTGGTTTCTGATTACCTAGAAGCCAATCAAAAATTAGATCCATTTTATACGCATCCACCTAATATAGATGGGGTAAAGGCAGCTATGGCAGCGCGTGATTCGTTTAATACACCAAGGGAGGCACTTGTAAATGCATTAAACAAACAGTATGAAACTGTTAATGCACTAGAATCTGTAACAGCTAATATTCAGTCTTTACACGACGGTAAAACCTATACAGTCACAACAGCGCACCAGCCCAATTTATTTACTGGACCACTTTATTTTATTTATAAGATTGCACACACCATTGCCTTATCACGTTCACTTAATAAGCAAATACCAGGTGCTCATTTTGTGCCCGTTTATTATATGGGTTCCGAAGATGCAGACATCGAAGAGCTTGGATTTGTTACCATTGGGGGCCAAAAATTAGTTTGGCAAACAAAACAAACAGGTGCGGTAGGTCGTATGCTTGTTGATGCTGAATTACTATCACTCATTAAATTGATAGAAGGTCAGTTAGGGGTATCGGTGCAAGGAGCTGCATGGGTTAGTCTTTTAAAGAAATCATTTACAATTGGTAAAACAATTGCTGATGCCACTTTTGAAATTGTGCACCATTTATTTGGTGAATATGGTCTTGTGGTGATACTCCCAGATTGTGACAAGTTAAAGTCACTCTTTACAAGTGTTATCGAAAAAGAATTAACCACTGGGTTTTCAAATAAAGCCGTTCAGCAAACGATTAAAAACTTAAGCGCAAATTATAAAGTACAGGCTGCCGGCCGAGAAATTAATTTGTTTTATTTACAAGGCAATAAAAGAGAGCGCATTGTACAAACCAATACTGGTTTTGAAGTAGCTGCGCTGGGCTTACAATTCACAACTGAGCAAATATTAGAGGATGTAAATAATAATCCATCATGTTATAGCCCTAACGTTATTTTGAGAGGTGTTTTTCAGGAAACTATTTTACCAAATATTGCATTTATTGGTGGTGGCGGCGAGCTTGCATACTGGCTAGAACTTAAACAGGTTTTTGCAGAAGCGGCAGTGCCTTACCCAGTTTTATTACTACGCAATTCCTTTTTACTTGTAACAGCCAAACAGTCGCAACTGTTGCAAAAAATGCAAATTAACACGATTAATTTATTTAAAGGACGTCCGCAAGTTATTATTGATAGTTTTGTAAAAGCCAACTCGGTTCATCATTTACAAATTAATGCTCAAATGGCTGCTATTGAAGCGCAGTATACACTTATTAAAGAACAAGCAGCTAGCATAGATGCAAGTTTAGTGGATCATATTGAGGCATTGTCCCACAAGCAATCGCAAAAGTTATTGCAGGTTCAAAAGAAAATGCTTCGTGCCGAAAAACGAAAGTTTGAAGCGGAACAACAACAAATAACAAAAATTGTAGAAGAGTTATTTCCTGGCGGAAGCTTACAAGAGCGCGTAGAAAATATTGCCGATTGGTATAAAATTTATGGCACCCATTTTGTGCGTGCCATAGTAGAAAATTCTGATGATTTTAGTAAAGGATTTACCCTTTTATATCTAGCTGATTAGTTTTCTTCATTAGATATCAAAACTATTGTTCCAGTCTCCTTTTAATTTATTTACTTTTTCAGATACTTCGTTTTGTAAACCTTCTTTGTAAGAAGCGATTGTTGCAGAAACAGTATCGTTAGTAGCGCCAACAATTTGAGCGGCTAAAATACCAGCATTTTTTGCGCCATTTAGTGCAACAGTTGCAACAGGCACACCACTAGGCATTTGCAAAATAGAAAGTACTGAATCCCAACCATCAATTGAGTTAGATGATTTAATGGGTACACCAATAACAGGTAAGGTAGTAATGGCTGCAACCATACCTGGCAAATGAGCAGCGCCACCAGCACCTGCAATAATTACTTGTAGTCCTCTAGATTTTGCAGTTGTTGCATATTCAACCATACGAATTGGCGTTCTGTGCGCAGATACCACCGTTAATTCAAATGGGATATTAAACTGCTTTAAAATACTCGCAGCATCTTGCATGATTGTTAAATCACTGTCGCTTCCCATGATGATGCCTACAATTGGTTGAACGGTGCTCATACGATTTGTTTATGGTGTAAATTTACTTAATTTTTTATCTCAAAGCCAAAATCATAAGCAGTAGTAGGTTTTAGATATACGGCTGCTTTAGCGTCAGTAATGGTTATTTTGATAGAAGTGGTAGTAATCGGGTCAAATGTTGCAATTTTTTTACGCCCAATAGTTGTGCCATCAAATATTTTTGCAAAATTTCCATTTGTGCCATCTTCTTTGGCTTCAATCGTAAAACTTTTAACGCGTTGTCCATGCTCAATTAACTCTTGTAACACAACTGCATTAAGCTTTGTAGCCTTTTTAAAGGTATAGGTTAATGTTATAAGACCAGCTGTATTTGTTTTGGTAACTGGGGTAAGTCCTGCTAATAAGTTCGTTTCAAACGCTTTTTTTCTGAGTGCTGCAAAACCTACAAGGGATGCAGAGTCTGATTCATGAAAAAGTCCGCGTCTATCGGGAGGCACATTTAATAATAAGTTACCGCCATTGCCCACAGATTTTAAAAACAAATTAAATAAAGTACTTGCAGATTTTACTTTGTTGTCTTCTTTTGGATGATAAAACCATCCTGGTCTGATAGACACATCCGCTTCTGCGGGAATCCATAATTTACCATTCACATTACCTTGGTTAAGGGTATCTTCTGGAGGGCCGCCGTGTCCTCTATAAAAACCAGCAGTGTCTAATAAATTCCAATTGGTATTACCAATGATACCGCGTTCATTGCCGCACCATCTTATGCTTGGCCCAATATCACTAAATATCATCAGCTGCGGCTGAAATTTAAATGCCGAATCTTCAAATCTTCTGAAAGTATATTCTTGTTTTTTACCATTAGGGCCTTCGCCGTTTGCACCATCCCACCATAGTTCAAAAAATTTACCATAGCCGGTTAATAATTCTTTCATGGTAGCAATGTAAATGTCATTGTATTTTGGTGTGCCATAATCGGGGTGGTTTCTATCCCATGGAGAAATATAAACACCCATTTCGATGCCGCCTTTTTTACAAGCATCTGAAAGCATTTTAACGACGTCACCTTTCCCTTCTAACCACTTGCTTTCTCTTACGGTATGCGTACTATATTTAGAAGGCCATAAACTAAAGCCATCATGGTGTTTAGCTGTTAAGATAATGCCTTTAGCGCCAGCAAGTTTAGCAACACGCACCCACTGATTACAATCAAGCTGGGTAGGTGCAAACACAGTTGGGTCTTCTTTGCCATCACCCCATTCTTTATCTGTAAATGTGTTAGGGCCAAAATGTATAAACAAATAAAATTCTTTTTCGTGCCATGCCAAATGTTCTTTGGTAGGAACCGGTAAAACGGGTTTAATTTTTTGAGCCATACCAACTACTGTATTTAGTAGTACGATTAACGCAAGGATTATTTTTTTCATAGTGGCTATTATTGAAGTTGTCTTTTATAGAGTTGAATGGTATTATGTAATCCTAAATATAAGGAATCGCAGACAAGTGCATGCCCAATACTTACCTCATCTAAATGTGGAATTGATTTTTTAAAGAAAGCAAGGTTTTGTAAGTCTAAATCGTGACCCGCATTAATACCTAATCCTAATTGATGAGCTAGTAAAGATGCTTGTTTATAGGGTTCTACCGCTGTTTCTTGCAGTCCATTTGAAAATGCTTTAGCATAAGACTCTGTGTATAGTTCAATACGGTCAGTACCCGTTTTTGCAGCGGCCTCTACCATGCTTGTAATAGGATCCACAAATATTGAAACCCGAATACCTGCATTTTTAAATAGGGCAATGGTTTTAATTAAATAGTCTTGGTGTTTAACCGTGTCCCAACCATGATCACTGGTGAGCTGACCCTGTGCATCAGGCACGAGTGTTACCTGATGGGGCTTGGTGTCCAATACCAGTTTGACAAACTTTTCTTCGGTTGGGTTGCCCTCTATATTGAACTCTGTGGTAAGTACTTTTTTTAAATCTTGCACGTCTTTATAAGTGATATGACGCTCATCGGGTCTGGGGTGCACCGTAATACCGTCTGCGCCAAACTTTTCGCAGTCAAGAGCTACTTTAATGACATCTGGGTTATTACCGCCTCTTGCATTACGCAAAGTGGCAATTTTGTTGATGTTTACACTTAAATGGGTCATATTGTAAAAATACTAAAATCTTGACTCCTTATGCATTAATTTGCAGGCAATTATTACGAACTATATCGATACAAAATTGTTAGTGTAGTATGTCTTACCCATCATTAGAAGCCTGTTTATTAGATTTAGAAAAAGCAGGTCATTTAGTACGCATCAAAGAAGAAGTGGATCCAAATTTAGAAATGGCAGCCATTCACCTTCGTGTATATGAAATGGGAGGCCCGGCAATTTTATATGAAAATGTAAAAGGGTCAAAATTTAGAGCTGTTTCTAACCTTTTTGGAACGCTGGAAAGAAGTAAATATATTTTCAGACATAGTTTAGACTCGGTTAAAAAACTCATTCAATTAAGAAACAATCCAATAGATGCCCTCAAGCATCCACTTGATAATTTTACAGCAGGTCTTGCAGCTATTAAAGCACTTCCTTTAAAAAATCCTATTAACAAGCCGGTAAAATATCAAGAAATAAATATTTCAGATTTACCACTTATCAAGCATTGGAAAAACGATGGTGGTGCATTTGTAACACTGCCTCAAGTGTACACCGAGGACATTGACAAGCCAGGAATTTTTAATGCCAACCTTGGCATGTACCGCATTCAATTAACGGGCAACGATTACGCGTTAAATAAAGAAATAGGATTACACTATCAATTACATAGAGGCATTGGAGTGCATCAAACCAAAGCCAATAAAAAAGGTCAACCCCTAAAAGTAAGTTGCTTTATTGGTGGCCCGCCATCACATAGTGTAGCAGCTGTAATGCCGTTACCAGAGGGTATTAGCGAAATGACATTTGCAGGACTTTTAGGGTCGCGAAGATTTAGATATACGTACGAAGACGGATTTTGTTTAAGCACCGATGCTGATTTTGTAATTACGGGAGAGGTATATCCCAATGAAAATAAACCCGAAGGGCCTTTTGGTGATCACCTCGGTTATTATAGTTTACAGCATCCGTTTCCGCTGATGCGCGTTCATAAAGTGTATGCTAAAAAAGATGCCATTTGGGCATTTACAGTTGTGGGTCGTCCACCTCAAGAAGATACAAGTTTTGGTCAACTCATTCATGAAATTACCGGTGATGCAATACCGCAAGAAATACCTGGACTAAAATCAGTGCATGCGGTTGATGCGGCAGGGGTGCACCCTTTATTATTAGCTGTAGGAAGTGAACGTTACACACCCTATACACCCACCAAACAACCTGCCGAACTTTTAACCATTGCCAATCATATTTTAGGAACGGGACAATTAAGTTTAGCCAAGTTTTTATTTATTACAGGCTCAGATAATGAACATATTGATGCACAGGATACGCTTTCGTTTATGAAATACTTACTAGAGCGTATCAACCTTACGCGTGATGTTCATTTTTATACCAACACCACCATGGATACCCTAGATTATTCTGGCACGGGCATCAATAGTGGGAGCAAAGTAGTTTTTGCAGCTTATGGTGATAAAATACGTAATTTATCTAACGAGGTTCCTGCTGTATTAAATGGGCTACAAGGCTTTGGTGCTGCACATCTTGCTATGGCAGGCGTTGTTTGTATTGATGCTCCTGTATATACAACAGCGCAGGAAGCCGCGGGTCAAATGAATGCATTAGATGCGCAGTTATCAGATGTAACATTAGAAGGTGTAGCCATTATTGTTATTTGTGATGATGCAAGTTTTACAGCAGCAAGTCTTAATAATTATTTATGGGTTACGTATACTAGAAGTAATCCTTCACATGATATTTATGGCATAGGATCATTTACACAAAACAAACATTGGGGATGCACAGGACCACTTGTGATTGATGCAAGAATTAAACCACATCATGCGCCCGTTTTAATCAAAGATGAAGCTGTAGAAAAACGCGTTGATCGTTTGTTTGAAAAAGCTGGAAGTCTTTATTCGCTTATTTCTACCCAGGTATGATCTGCGAGTAACCTGACGCTCGAAATAAATTGTTTGAAAGGGCCATTGCCACCCCATTCTCCAGGGGAAACCAATGATAACATATGGTTGCCATCATTTTTCTCATACAAATGATAGGTATGTCCAATTTGAGGTTTAAACCCAAGTTTAGCTTCGTAAATCATTAAACTTAATTCTTTGCGCTTTCTAATTTCTTGTGCTTGCTTGGCGAGTAATTCAATTTGCTGCTTTATTTGATCGAGCTGCATATTGGTTTGCTCTTCCATCGCCCATAAAGCTTTGTGTTTGATAACACCTTCTTTGGTGGGTCTAATAGCAACACCCGCCGCCGATGCAGCATATGGCATTACACTTAATTGTTTATGGTATATTTCAGTATTTGTAAATGATTCACCATTTGGACTCGTGCCTTTTTGTGTAATTTTTAAATAGCCATTGGCTAGTATTTCATGTGTCACATCTAGTACCGTTTTTTCTTCTTTAACAAAACGAGTTACTAGGGTAGAAGCATTGGGGATTTCAGAAAAGATACTATCTGCTAAAATTTGGTTTTCAAAGGCTCTTAAAGAAGCATCGGGCACTACCTCATGCTGGGTATAAAATGCTTCGTTTTCGATGCTTACCCAGTTACTGCTAATAAGCAGCGCATGACCATTATTGATACTTTCAATTTTATAATTTCCACTTTTTGGAGCAAGGCCATATTCAAATGAACATTTTTCAGGAAAAAGTTGCCAGCTGGCCAGAAAATTATAAGCTTGAACCATAGTGTTTGGGTTAATATTGTTATAACAAATCTCCTTTGTAAAGGTTGTCGATTGTCTCAATTATTTAGTTCATTTGAACAAAATCTGGTTTACGAATGAGTTGGCTATTATACCTAAACCTTAGCCCGGTGGTAAGGCTTACATTGAGTGGTGTCATATTTGAAATAGTACGCGGATAATAGTATGCTTTAAGCTCAATGGTTCCAAATACTAAATTTTCATTCCTAGTTCTACAGCCAAGTCCAAGGGCTGTATAAATGCTTCCTTTTTGCAGATCCTCTCCAATTAATTTGATATAGCTACTATTAATAAAAATAAAAGGGGCAAAACTAAACCCATAGTATTTAACCATGTTATAATACACCGACTCTATATTACATGATACCCTTGTCGCTGCTTGTATATTGTCATTTTTAAATGTTGGAATACCATATTCACTGCGTAAATAAAGAGGCTCATTTAAAATGGTATTTAATTGTTGGGTAGCACTAATTTGTACAAAATTTCTTTTGGACCATTTTGGGTTGGATAGTTTTTTGAGTACTGTAAAATAATTGACTGCACTTAAAAAGCTAATGTCTTCTAATGAACCATTGTGTAAATACCCGCCTAATTTCAGAATAAAATTGGTGTAGTTCTTTTGATCTGTAAAATAGTCTCTTTCATAATCGATACCAATATAAGGCCTTGTGCGTGTGTTTCGCTGGGTTAAACCACTAACCACCGAAAAGCTATATCCTTCTGGAACATCTTCGTTTCGACCAAATCCATAAATATAATTTGTATGATAATATTCTTGCTTAAAAATATTAAATGCAACAAGGCCGGCATCAATATTGCTATAATGTATATTGTATTTTATGATTGCGGTGTCTGGAATTTCACTAAATCTTTTTGAAAGCGCTCTAAAGCTTATAAATTTTCGAAGCCTCGTTTGTAAATTATCTTTAACTCTAAGCCCTGCGCCAATATTAATACCCATCCATCCATCCATAATGCCATAAGCATATTTGTAGAAATGATTGTATGAAATGCGGGTATTGTAAGTATTATTGGCTTCGTATTGTCCAAATTCAAAGCCGCCAGTAAAACTATGGTATGGGCTCACTAGCGGAAGATCTCCTCTTATGTAACGTGCATATTCTTCTCTTCTGCCGCTATTAAAAGCTGGTTTAAATTTGTCGACACCAACGGTAAGGTTTAAAAAACTACCTAATAAATTACGTTTTGTGTATTCAAATCCTGTAGCTGCAAGTGGCCGTCTGTCTAAATCGTAAAGCGCGTTGATTTGAATTTTATCACCTAGGCCTAATAAATTATTATGGTTCACTTCTGCATTAAAAGATTGTATGCTTCCTACATTAGCACTTCCGCCAAATGGAAATATATCTTTCCACTGAATATTCATGATGACACCATTTGTATCGGCGGGGTCGATGCTTGCAACAATTCTAGCATCCTGAATAAAAGCCAGTTCTCTTAAAAACTTTTCATTATCGGCGATAAGGTAGGGGTATAGGGTATCTCCAGTGTTGAAAAATAAGTTTTTGAGCATTGTTTTATTGGTGGTGCTATTATACAATGCTTCTTCTACTGCTCGTTTGATTTTTTTTCCAGAAGGCATGGTATCATTAAAAGGCGTCTCATACGCAACGCTACTTACCTGAATTTGATTGATAATTTTGCCTTTAAACTTTGCAAATTGAAATTCGTTTTTTATAACCCTATTGTTATTTTGAACTTCAAATTGTGGGGCATCAATCCATATAGCATCACCTAATTTTTTAAAAATTCCTTTTTTGCTTCGTAGTATAAATGTAGAGTCTCGTAATGAACGAATAGTTGAATCCTGTTGCGCTTTAACTTGTTCACTTATTAAGATAAGTGATACAAAAAATATGAGTATGCGACAACTTCTAAGCATCATTAAAATAGGAGCTAAATACAAATGCCCAACCATAAAGGTCGGGCATTTTTTAAATCCGGGGGAACTATTAATATCTGTAAGAATCAGACTTAAATGGACCATGTTGTGGTATACCTAAGTAAGCAGCTTGCTCAGCAGTTAATTCATCTAGTTGAGCACCTACTTTAGCAAGGTGTAAACGTGCAACCTTTTCATCTAAATGTTTAGGTAAAACGTACACTTTGTTTTCATAGTTTTTATGGTTTGTCCATAATTCTATTTGAGCAAGTGTTTGGTTCGAGAAAGAGTTACTCATCACAAATGATGGGTGACCTGTTGCACAACCTAAGTTTACAAGTCTACCTTCTGCAAGTACAATTACATCTTTACCATCAATATTGTAAAGGTCTACTTGAGGCTTGATGGTATCTTTTGTATGACCATAGTTTGTATTTAACCAAGCCATATCAATTTCAATATCAAAGTGACCAATATTACAAACGATTGCTTTGTCCTTCATCACTCTAAAATGTTTTTCGTTGATAAGGTCGCGACAACCAGAAGCAGTAACAACAATGTCAGCTTCTTTTACTGCATCAATCATTCGCTTTACTTCATAACCATCCATTGAAGCTTGTAAAGCACAAATTGGATCGATTTCTGTTACAATTACACGGCAACCAGCACCACGTAAAGAAGCAGCAGAACCTTTACCTACGTCACCGTAAGAACCAACTACAGCAACCTTTCCAGCCATCATTACATCAGTAGCTCTTCTGATCGCATCTACTAATGATTCTTGACAACCATACTTATTATCGAATTTAGATTTTGTAACTGAATCGTTAACGTTGATTGCAGGCATTGGTAAAGTTCCTTTTGCCATACGCTCGTATAAACGGTGTACACCAGTTGTTGTTTCTTCACTTAAACCTTTAATGCCGCTCACAAATTGAGGGTATTTATCGAGTACCATATTGGTTAAATCACCACCGTCATCAAGTATCATATTTAATGGACGATCTTCTGAACCAAAAAATAATGTTTGTTCGATACACCAGTCACCTTCTTCAACAGTTTGGCCTTTCCAAGCAAATACACCAACACCAGTTGCAGCGATAGCAGCAGCAGCTTGATCTTGTGTTGAGAAGATATTACAAGAGCTCCACTTTACTTCTGCACCTAATGCAGTTAAAGTTTCAATTAAAACGGCTGTTTGAATCGTCATGTGTAAGCAACCCGCAATACGAGCTCCTTTTAATGGTTGACTTGGTCCGTACTCTTCACGGATACTCATTAAACCTGGCATTTCTGCTTCAGCTAATCTGATTTCTTTACGGCCCCAATCTGCAAGACTGATATCCGCTACTTTGTGTTTTAAACTAAAGTCGATAGAAGAAAGTGATGACATAATTACTTATTTAGATTATTTATGAAGTGCAAAGGTATATTTATAGTATTAAATACTAGAAATTTATTTATAAATAGAATAAAAACATATATTTGAGGTATTATTCAGCATAAATACTCATTTTATGATTCAAAAAAGCACTCAAAAAGAGGAATCCACTACAACTAGTGGTTTAGATAGTAAAGACCTCGCTATTTTACGGCTCTTACAAGCCAACGCAAGGGTAACGGTTAAAGAAATAGCTGATAATGTAGGATTAAGTACAACGCCCGTTCATGAACGTATTAAAAGGCTAGAAGAGGAAGGCGTGATTACACAGTACGCAACACTTGTTAATCCGCACAAGGTAAAAAAGGGACTAACCATTATTTGCTATGTTTCTTTAAAACAACATAATAAAAATGCAGGGGCTCGATTTATTAAAAGTATTTTAGAAATGCACGAAGTTATCGAGTGTTATAATATTTCTGGTGAATTTGATTTTATGCTAAAAGTAGTAGCAGAAAATATGGATGACTACTATAATTTCCACGTTAACAAATTAAGTGAAGCCGATAACATTGGTCATGTACAAAGTGTATTTGTAATGGGTATTATTAAGCAAACGCACGTGTTGGTGTACTAATTCTTAAAAACAAGTTCCATAATATAATCATCCATTACAAAGCCGCCTCCAATATCTAAAACCGCCGCCTCTCTTACCCTAAACCCATGTTTGCTATAAAAATGCTGCGCATTGTTTTGTTTGTTTACTTGCAAATACAAACAATTAGCTGAATGCGATGTTGCGTAGTCGATGGTTTTGAAAAGTAAAGACTTACCGGCTCCTGTTTTTTGGGCAGTAGGTAAAACATATAATTTATTAAGCTTGCAAGTATTGTTTGCTTCTTTTGATACAGAAGCAAATCCAATGGGTTTAAAATTCTGTTCAGCAATATAAAACTTATGCCCCTTATTCATTTGATCTTGTAATGAAGTGCTGCTGTACATCATGTCTAGCATATAATCTAACTGTGCTTTACTAATATAAGATCCATATGCCACTGGCCATGTAATGGTTGCTATCTCTCTTATGGTAGCAATATCATTTACATCTGCTGCTCTAATATGTAAAGTGTTGGACATTATTTAATAGGTAGCGTTTTGGATTTTTTTCTTTTCGATAATTGCTTAGAAGCCCAGTGGCAGATAAGGGCAGAACCACTACCTACAAGTGCCCCCATGATTACATCAGAAGGGTAGTGCTGACCCATATAAATTCTGGAATAGCCAACGCCTGCACTCCATGCGAAAGCAGGTACTGTTACGTACCATTTTTTTGTTGTGAGTGCAAGTGAAGT
>CANHCY010000043.1 GCA_947459295.1 Chitinophagaceae bacterium | reverse complement strand
TTCAATGCCTTTAATGGTTACAGCAAATGCACCCATAAAATCTTTTGTATTGCTCGTTGTAGGTGCAATAAAGTCTGCTAATGAAAAGTTGGGTTGACCAGGGGCTTTTTTAATTTGTTGTCTTAAAAAAGAAAGCTTTACTGGTTTGTCTGCTGTCACAATTACATCGTCTGCCTCACTGTTAGCTGGCCAAAAACCAATAGTACCATCAGCAGTTAACCACTTATTAGCAATGATGGTATCTAATAATGCATTGGCATCGGCGTATAATTTACTCGCTTCTTTTCCTACTACTTCATCCGTTAAAATGGCTGGAAAATTTCCGTGCATTTCCCAGGTAATAAAAAACGGTTTCCAATCTATAAATTCTCTTAATATAGAAAGGTCAACATTTTTATAGAGCTTAGTGCCTGTGTAAGAAGGTACAACTGCCTTGAATGTTTCCCAATCAATCGCTACTTTATTGTTCAGTGCATCACTATACGCGAGGTATTCTTTAGTTGGCTTTTTATTGTCAAATTGATCTTTGAGTTTCGCATAATCAGTTTGCGTATCCAATAAAAATGCGGCTTGTTGATCTTTACTAAGTAAAGATCCTGCTACGGTTACACTTCTCGAAGCGTCAAGCACGTGAATTACATCTTTGTATTCTGGTGCAATTTTTACAGCCGTATGAATTTTAGATGTGGTCGCACCTCCAATTAACAATGGCTGCTTCATGCCTCTACGTTTCATTTCTTTAGCGATATGCACCATTTCATCGAGTGATGGTGTGATAAGACCACTAAGACCAATGATGTCTACATTTTCTTTTTCTGCCGCTTCTAATATCTTATCGGTAGGTACCATTACACCTAAGTCAATAATGTCGTAGCCATTACAACCTAGCACAACACCTACAATGTTTTTTCCAATGTCATGTACGTCACCTTTTACAGTGGCGAGTAATATTTTAGCAGCACCCGCAGCCTCTGTGTTGGTCGTACCTGCAGCCAAATGCGCTTGTTTGCGCTCTTCTTTTTCGGCTTCAATAAATGGCGTTAATACGGCCACCGATTTTTTCATTACACGGGCACTTTTTACAACCTGTGGCAAAAACATTTTACCTTCCCCAAATAAATCACCCACAATATTCATCCCATCCATTAGCGGACCTTCAATTACATCAAGTGGCTGCGGATATTTTTGTCTTGCTTCTTCGGTGTCGGCGTCTATGTATTCTGTGATACCATTAATAAGTGCGTGTGACAATCTTTTTTCGACAGGCTCGTTTCTCCAAGCCTCATCTTTGATTTCAACTTTACCTTTTGCTTTAACGGTTTCAGCGTGAATAATTAATTTTTCAGTGGCTTCGTTGTTATCATTGTTTTTGTTAAGCAGTACATCTTCGCAGAGTTGACGTAAGGTTGGTTCTATCTCATCATATACCACAAGCTGTCCAGCGTTTACAATACCCATACCCATGCCGGCTTTAATGGCATGGAATAAAAACACAGAATGAATAGCTTCTCTTACATGATCATTACCTCTAAAAGAAAAAGAAACGTTGGATACACCTCCACTTACTTTAGTGAGTGGCATTCTTTTTTTAATTTCTCTAGTTGCTTCAATAAAATCTACCGCATAATTATTATGTTCTTCGATACCTGTTGCTACTGCAAAAATATTGGGATCAAAAATAATATCTTCGGGAGGGAAACCAACTTTGGTGGTTAAAATATCGTAGGCTCTTTGGCAAATTTCAATTTTACGGTCTTTGGTATCAGCTTGTCCAACTTCATCAAAAGCCATCACAATAACCGCTGCACCATAGGCTTTGCACTTAAATGCTTGTTCAATAAATTTCTCTTCTCCTTCTTTCATAGAGATAGAGTTTACAATACATTTTCCTTGCACGCATTTTAAACCCGCTTCTATGATTTCAAATTTAGAGCTATCAATCATGATGGGAATACGTGCAATATCTGGCTCACTTTGTAGTAGATTTAAAAACGTAGTCATGGCTTCTACACCATCTAGTAGTGCGTCATCCATGTTTACATCGAGTACTTGTGCGCCGCTCTCTACCTGTTGTCTGGCAACAGATAAAGCTTCTTCATATTTATTTTCTCTAATGAGGCGGGCGAATTTTTTAGACCCAGTTACATTGGTTCTCTCTCCAACGTTTACAAAATTGGTTTCTGGTCTTATAACAAGTGGCTCAAGTCCAGCTAGTCTTAAATAAGGTTGTATCGTGATCGTTGAACTCATAAAAATCTGATTAAACTGATGCAATTGAAGTTGCTATGTTAGGTTTTTTTCGAGGTGCAATTTTTCTAACATGGTCTGCAATATGCTTGATATGATCGGGTGTGGTGCCACAGCATCCACCCACAATATTTACAAATCCTTGTGCTGCCCACTCTTCAATAAAGTGTGCTGTTTGATGTGGCGCTTCGTCGTATTCGCCCATGGCATTTGGTAAGCCCGCATTGGGATATGCAGATGTATAACAACTAGCGATTTGACTTAACTCTTCTATATGGCTGCGCATTTCAGCGGCACCTAATGCACAGTTCAAGCCAACACTGAGTGGCTCTGCGTGCTTGATAGAGGTATAAAATGCTTCTAGGGTTTGACCACTTAACGTTCTTCCTGATGCATCTGTAATGGTACCGCTAATCATGATGGGCAGTTCTGCTATATTGTTTTCTCTAAAAAATTCTTTGGCAGCAAAAATGGCTGCTTTAGCATTCAGGGTATCAAAAATAGTTTCGATAAGTAATACATCTACACCGCCATCTACGAGTCCTTTTATTTGTTCTTTGTATGCAACAACTACTTCATCAAAAGTGACTGCTCTAAATCCAGGATTGTTTACATCTGGAGAAAGACTGAGTGTTTTATTTAAAGGACCTATCGCACCTGCCACAAATTTGGGTCCGCTATCTTTATGTTCTGCTGCAAACTCTTCAACTGCACGTCTGGCACAAGTTGCAGCTGCCACGTTTAATTCATAAGCGTAGGCCTGCATATCATAATCGGCCATCGCAATAGTAGTACTACTAAATGTATTGGTTTCAATAATATCTGCTCCTGCTTCTAAATATTGTTTGTGAATACCTACAATGATGTCTGGTTGTGTAATACAGAGCATATCATTATTGCCTTTTACGTCGGTATGCCAATTTTTAAATTGTTCACCACGGTAATCGGCTTCTTCTAATTTGTGACGTTGAATCATGGTGCCCATGGCGCCATCAATCACTAAAATTCTTTGTTCTAATTCTTTTTTAATACGCATCTCCTCAATAGTTTACAAATGGTTTATCCACTTATTACATGATCTTACTAAAAAACGTAGGGAGCGTTAAGGGGGGCGTTGCTATCATACGTTTATTAGTTCGATTGTGTTCGAAAGTAGGGGTCTACTCGAATGTACAGGCTGAACAATAAACAAATCCGCCTGTGCAGGTTGCAAAGATAGGTAAAACCCTATAATTGTTTGTAATTACAATTAATTTCTAGGTCTACTTTTTCGGTAACGGCGCTTGCGTCAATATTAAAATCGGACATGATGATGCTAATGGTAGCAGTAGCGGCAATTTTGCCTTTACTAATGTTTAATGTTGCGGTGGTTTGAACTGGTTTTGTTACACCATGCATCGTTAAACTGCCAACAATTTTGGCAGTATGCTTACCATCTTTAGTAAAGTCGATGCTTTTAATATTTTGAATGTTACCCGCAAAACTTGCTCTTGGATATTTTGCACTCTCTACATATTCCTCATTAAAATGCGTTTGCATTTCGGCGTACTTGAATTGAAAGCCTTTAAATAGTAGACTAAAACGGATATCTCCAGATGCACTTATTTTACTCGATACTTCGTTGTTAATAGCACTTACATCCGCGTCTGTGGGAGAGACAAATTTGATACTCCCTTTTTTAGTGGAAAAATTAACTATGGTGTCTTTTTGTGTAGGTATTACAGATGCTATTACCTTTTTTGTAGTGTCCATTTTTCCTTTAAATAATAGCACCGCTTCATTGATGACAATAGTATTGTCTTCTGGAAAATAGCCCGCGCAAATACCCTTGTATGCTATGCTATCAAAGGGTTGTATCGAATTTTGTAAAGCGCTAAATGCAACGGTGATGCTGCCCGTATGTGTAGCGTTTTCAATAGCCACCACCCATTTTCCAGCTTCATTTTTAGATGCCTCTTTTACAATACCGTTTTGTGCTAGTACTTTATCGGCGTACTGGGCGCTCGCTGTTTTTTCGTTTTGTTTGAAAGCATCAAGTAATGCATCAACTTCTACTGTAACCGCAATTTCGTTATTAATGTTTCGGTGTGGTTTATGGTATACCCACCATGCCAATCCGCCACCAATAATACCTATTGTTACAATGAATCCGAGTGACCATTTTAACCAAGTTTTCATGTCGTAGTTTTTATTTTACGTATTGACCTACCGGTAATCTGTTGGTTATACTTCTAGCAAGTGTCATTTCATCTGCGTATTCTAGTTCACCTCCAAAAGCAATGCCTCTAGCAATGGTGGTTACCTTACAGCCAAGTGGTGCTATCTTTTTTTGTATGTAATAGATGGTGGTATCCCCCTGAATGGTGGGATTAAGGGCAAATAATATTTCTTCTGTGCTTTCTTTTTCTATTCTTGTAATGAGGCCCTCAATATTTAGTTGCTCTGGCCCAACACCATCTAAAGGTGAAATAATGCCGCCTAATACATGGTAAGTGCCATTAAACTGACCGGTGCTTTCTATGGCAATCACATCTCTTATATTTTCAACCACACAAATGATTTGCTGGTTGCGGGCACTATTAGCGCATATCGAGCAAATATTACCATCACTAATATTATAACAGCGCTGACAAAATTTAATTTCGTTGCGCATTTTTTTTATGGTATCACCAAACATGGTAACATCTTCGGTGTCCTGCTTTAGTAAATGCAAAACGAGGCGTAAAGCTGTTTTTTTTCCAATACCAGGCAGCTTGGCAAATTGGGCCACTGCATTTTCAAGTAAGGAAGAAGGTAGTTGCATACGTTTTTATTTTACCAAGTAACCGTTATTTCATTGTCCCAGTTATTGCGCACAGAAATAGGCTTTGGAATTTCTATAACAATTTCTGGCTGCCTTTTGTTGAGCTTAAAAGAACCCGTATCCCAAATACCATTTTTATTGGTATCAAAAAGTATTCTTAATTCGTAACTACCCGGCTTGTACCGTTTAACAATTAACTGGTTACTTGATAGTGGATAGCTATTGATGACTTGGTCCCTTTCAATAATTTGCAAAACGGGGTGGCGTGTTGTATCAATGTTAGGGAACTTAAATTCGAGAAGTCCGTAGTCGTTTTCTTTTTTTGTGTAAAAAGATAAGGTATCCGATTTAGCCGTGGTATTGCCAAGACTATCTGCTACAAAACCCTTTATTAGTATGAGTTTGAAGGGTTCTCCTGCTGGCCAGTTGTTACCAATGCTTAATTTTGTACCGGCGCTATCTAGTGAAAGGCTATAGCCTTCTTTGCGTACGAAATTGGTGTCAACTAATTGTATCGCTCCCGAATCTTTAATGCTAACTTTTTTTGCAAAAGTAATTTCTAGTGGTGCTAATAAGTCTTGCTCGCCATTGTTGAAGGCAATATTATATTTTAAGCGCTTGTCTTCTTTCGGATCTTTTGTATTGGTAGCTGCGTAAATCTTTTTTTCTATTTTTTTAAATTCTTCAAAAGCGTATATCGTGTCTGCTTTTGTTTTTTCACTTACTACCACCTGATCGTTTAGAAATCCAAAAAAGTTAGTGCTATCGTCATACTTCCTAGAAAAATTTGAAGGAATTATATAGGCTGCATATTTTCCAGGCGCAAGGTTTCTAAAAATAAAATTGCCTTTGCCATCAACACGGGTATAATACCTTGGCGTGTTTTTATAAATAGACGTATCGTTTAAATTATTATGCAGGACAACAATTAGGGTACTGTCTACTTTTCCGGTAGCGGCTACAATTACATGGCCATTATAATTACCATTATCAATGGTGTTACCTGTAGAAAAAATATACCTAAACCCTTTTGCTACATTTGACTCGTTTACATCTACTAATGCTTTTCCAAAATCTAGTGTATAGGTTGTGTTTTCTTCCAGTGAATCTTTAAACTTAATGGTAACGTTTTTGAGTTTATAGTCGATAATGGGGTTGTTTTTGACCGTAGGGGAAACAATCAAATTTTCTTGCAAGCCCTGCAGGGTAACAAACTCATTAAAACTGAGTAGGAAGTTTTTAGTACGCACATTGGTAGCAGAGTCTTTGGGTAAGGCTACTACTAAATTTGGCGGCAAACTGTCTCTAGGGCCGCCACCCGGCGGAATAATATTGGCACAACCCGTTATGTATATGCTAATGAGCACTAGAAGGGCGCCCACACCAATTGATTTAACCATCTTTTTTATTGAAAACGCAAACATAGGCTAATCTCCAGATTCGTCTTGATCTTCATTTAATTCATGAAGCGCAATAGATATCTTATTTGTTTTGACAAAATTACACCAATGGCATTCGTTTTTGCCACAACCGGTGTAAAATTCCCTGTTTTTAATTTTTTGCCATACGGTTTCTATCTGGTGCGTTACGGTAGCAATGTCTTCTGGAGTCACTACTACTTTTTCCTGCTTGTAAACTCCGTTTTTATCGGGCTCAATAAAGTCGAAAGTGGCACTAATGGCTTCCCAGTCTTTGGAAGGGTAATTGTCAATCAATATTTTGTAGAAAACGGCCTGTCTCCAATAGTCGCCCCCATTAGGATCTTTCTCATGCGGAGGTTTTATTTTAGGCCTGGCTTTATCTATATCTCCCGTTTTATAATCTACAACATTGACGCTTTTACCATCAAATTCGATCTTATCTAGTTTGCCTTTTAATGGCACACCATTTACAACTACATTTCTAATATTGGTTTCTGCAAGCATTACTTTATTCCAGCTATTAATATTGGCGTCGTAATAATTCGTTAATACAATTTCACCATACTCCATTCTTCTATCAAATTGTTCTTTGGTAAAGTTTTCTCTGTGGCGGTGCATGTACCAATTGAAATCGGAAATAAATAATTCTTTAGACTGAAAAACGTTGTTATTTTTTTGCATTTTTTGAAATAGCATTTCAAGTGCAAAGTGAACAGCAGATCCAAATTCGGTGGCTTCTGATTTACCTGAAGGCACTCTTACTAAGTTATTATAATAAAACTGCAGAGGGCATTTAAGATAATTGTTAAGCGCTGTTACATTCATTACAAATTTGTCAAGCAGCTTGTTTATAAAATCTGCTTCTTCTTTTTCAATTTCTGGCGCCTGTTCTTTACTAAAACCTATTAGTGCAAATTCAGTTAATTGTGATTCAGTGATATTTATTTTTGTAGGCAATAGGGCATAGCCAGCTATAATTTCGGCAACAAATAAGGAAGGCTCTATTTCTTTTCCGTCATTTTTATACTGGGTATAGCAAATACTTAAATGCTTTGCAGCCCTTGTTAATGCTACATAAAACAGGCGTCTGAGTTCTTCCTCCTCTTTAAACGCTGGGCCAGAAACAAAAATGGTATCCGGAAGTTGGTAGCCACCTCCTGGCTTCTTTTTCTTCTCCCAATTGCTAGCATTGCATCCCACAACAAATACGTGCTCAAACTCTAACCCTTTGGAACCGTGTGCGGTTAATAGATTAACTGCAGTGTGGCTGCCACTTATCTTTGCTAATGGAAGCGCCAATCCTTCTTTATTCATCAGTGAAAAAATAGTAACCAGTGCATCTAAGGTGAGCCTTGGATTTCTGCGCGTTTCTTCTTTAATAAAATCGAAGAGGCCTGTTAGTAATTTTAATTCCCAGTGCTTATCCGGACTTTCCATAATGCAGCGCAGTAGTCCCGATTCTTTGATGCAATTTTCAAATAAAGTTTGTAGTGTTTCATTGGGAACGTCACCTATCATTTTTTCAATAAAAATTGCGGCAGCTTGCAGGCCTGGAATTTCTTTTGAAAACAAGTCTTCTCCTTGACCCGTTAATTTTTCAGCAATAAGCCTACGTAGTGACGTTTTATTGTCACCAAATCTTCGGTCCGCAACAGCTGCACTTAATTTGGCGATTTCGATGGGTGGAATTTGAAACCAATCGAAATGTAAAATTTCAAATAAAAGTTCATCTCCACCATACGGGATATCATGCTCTGCGGCCAAATAGGTAAGGAGCTTAATTAATTTTTGAGGCGTTGGCTGGTGTAAAATATTGATATTTCTTTTGCTATAAAAAGGGATATTTTTTTCTTTAAAATAAGTCCCTAATTCTTCGCCATATTTGTTTTCTTTATAGATCACAGCTATTTGTCCGGGCTCGGTGCCATTATGTATCAGGGATTCTACAGCCGTTGTGATGCCAATCATTTCGGCCCTAGGTGATTCATATACTTCAATTACTGGGGTATGCGTAAGGGGCATCAAATTTGTATTGGAGGCCACCAAATCTTTACTCAGGCCTTCAATTTTATTGACTAGGCGTTCCGAATTTTTGTCAATCAGTGCTTTTGAAACGTCCAAAATGGCCTGTGTAGAACGGTAGTTGTTGGTGAGCACCACCGTTAACAAACTATCCGAAAATTTATCGGCAAAGGCCTGCATGTTTTCTATATTGGCGCCCTGGAAACGGTAAATACTTTGATCATCGTCACCTACAACAAAAATATTTGGCGTATCCCAAAAACTAATAAGTTGCTCTACAATTTTATTTTGTGTACCACTTGTGTCTTGATATTCATCAACTAAAATATATTGGTATTGCTCTTGGTAGCGAAGTAATAAATGTTTGTCTTCTTCAAATGCACGAATCACCCAGTTAATCATGTCGTCAAAATCATACCTATTTTTGGCGCGCATCATTTGTTGAAATACTGGAAAAGCGGCCACTGCTGCACGTAATTTTTCCATTTTTTCTGTTGCTTCCTCAATCTTATTTTCTTTAAGGTCGCCGGCTTTAAACCCTTTGTAGGCGCGCTTATACACAAACTCCTCTCGATTAGGCATGTCTGCAATAAAGGCATCAATACAGCTATCAATATAATCAGGTGTCCAACCTTCTTTTTTCATGGTAGAAAAAAGTTGTTGTAATTTATTGATCTCAAAATAAACGTCGCCTCTATATCTTTTTAGCGGATGGTTTTTTGGAAACTGATCAATTAGTGATTTGAAAAGTGCAATTTTTTCTAAATCTGAAATAGGATCTAAAACTGTTTTTTCAAACAAGGATAAATTTTCTTGTATAATATCATTACAAAAAGCATGGAAAGTATAGAGGTTTACTTTGTAGGCGTCCGGCCCAATAAAGTCGAGTAGCCTTTTGCGCATAGCAACAACGCCAGCATCTGTATAGGTAAGGCATAAAATATTTTCGGGACGGGTATCACTCTCTAAAAGTATTTTACCAATACGCGCACCTAAAATTTGTGTCTTTCCGGTTCCAGGGCCCGCAATAACCATTACAGGGCCTTCCATATTGTCTACTGCTTTTTTTTGAGCCGGGTTTAGCCCACTCATAATTTTATTAAAAGCTGCTTGTTGTTCTGTTTTAGTGACCATAGTTAAAGGTAAAATTTATAAGGCTACTTATAGGCCGGGCACCTATATTTTTAATTAAAATTTAGGCAAACATTTATACTCCATTTTTGTTGTAAGCTAAACTACTGCTATGTCTAAGGTGTATACGATCAAAACGGTTCAAAACATTCCTATTTCACTCGAGGAGGCTTGGGATTTTTTTAGTAAGCCTTCAAATTTGGCTGCCATTACCCCCAATAACCTCGGTTTTAATATCATTAGTAAGTACCACGGTGAGCGTATGTATCCAGGTCAAATTATCGAATACACGGTAAAACCTGTTTTGGGCATTCCACTTTATTGGATGACTGAAATTACCCATGTAGAGGACCACAAGTATTTTGTGGATGAGCAGCGCTTTGGACCTTATAGTATGTGGCACCACCAGCACCATTTTAAACAAATTGAAGGTGGTGTTGAAATGACAGATATCGTGCATTACAAACTTCCACTTTGGATACTAGGCGATATCGCACATGCTTTATTTGTGAAAGCGCAACTTACCCATATTTTTAATTACCGTTTTACAGCGGTAGATAAAAAATACGGAAAGTTTTAATTGAGCTCTACAAGAGTGCTTACATTATTATTGAGATCAATAGACCCAATAAATAATTTCTCGTCCTTTTTGTGCGCGATACTACTAATGTCTACAATGGCTGTTTTTGTTGTTACTATTATTTTTACTAATTGAGCGTTTTTAGCATTTGCTTTTACGCCTGATGCACAAGAAAAAAGTCCAAATGATTTTATTTTTTCTTTGCCATTATAATTGATAACAAAATTAGATACATTCTTTTTTTGAATTGTAGGAGCATCTGGTGCGTTGCCATCTAACCATGGCATCGGCGGAACAAGGGCTGGATATCTGTAATAATTATTTTGTAAACTATCATTCCATCCGTTCGGATTTTTTGCAAAAGTACTACTGTTGTAATGCACGCTGCCTTGTGTGGTAGCAAAGGAGCGCAATAAATTTATTTGATCTGGAATTTGGTTGGTATTTTTCCAAGCTTCATTGGTGCCCGCTCTATAAATACCATGACCAATGTATAAGTGTTTACCATAGGTGTACTTATTCCACCAATTTAGTAATAAATCATAGTCGGCTAGCTTATGGCCACGCTCCCAATAAAGCTGCGGTACTACATAATCAATCCAGCCTTTTTGAAGCCAAAGTAAAATGTCGGCATATAAATCATCGTAATTGGTTTGTCCACCTTTTGTTTCACTACCTCTTGGATCTTGTGTTTTATTTCTCCATATACCAAATGGACTGATACCAAATTTAACGCGCGGATTGGTTGCTACAATTGTTCTTTTAAGTTGCGCAATAATACTATCGCAGTTACTTCTTCTCCATTCATCTTTAGATAATCCATTTCCATATTTTGCAAAGCTTGCTTGATCTGGAAATTCTTTGCCTGCAATACGGTAAGGGTAAAAATAATCATCCATATGAACAGCATCTAGCGCATACCTGCTTACTAAATCTTTTACAACGGCTGCTGTGTGAGACCGCACGGCAGGTATTCCTGGATCAAAATATTTTTTATCTCCATAAATTAAAAACCATTCAGGACGCATTTTGGTAATATGATTTTCTGCTACTGATGATCTGTTGATATTAAAAACGGCACGGTATGGATTAAGCCATGCATGAAATTCCATACCACGTTTATGTGTTTCTTCAATCATGAAAGCAAGCGGATCGTAAAACGGTTCTGGTGCTAAACCTTGTTTACCCGTTAAATATTCTGACCATGGTTCAAAACTTGAAGGATACATGGCATCTGCTGCTGGGCGCACTTGAACAACCACTGCATTCATACCATTTTTTTGATGCATGTCTAAGAGCTTGATAAACTCTTGTTTTTGTGTTTCTACGGGAAGACCTTTTTTACTTGGCCAGTCAATATTTTCTACAGTAGCAACCCATACGCCTCTAAATTCAAAGTTGCGAACGGGTTGTGCGAATAATTGAAAAGTGCAAACTAGTAGCACAATTATGGATGCTATTTTTTTCATGACTTAAAGATAAATTGTGATTCGGGTGCCCGCGCCTATGTGGATGAATATTAGAAAGTAGCAATAGTAATGCACAATTGCCACAAGACGCTGATTCCAGTTCTAATCTTCCCAAACGCTTAAGCCTTCGCTGCAATTGGCGCAAATATCTATTGACTTTCTGGACGTCATTAAATTTTGTCGAAACGCATGGTAGGCGGGACTGTTCCATACTTCTGTAAAAGACATATTTTTCAAATTGCCCAATTGATGTGTGGCGTCTTTGTCAAAACAGCAAGGCACAACAATACCATCCCAGGTAATTACATTGGCATGCCATAATTTCCAACAGTGGTTACCCAGTCCATTTTTTACTTGCATTTGTCCAGCACTGTCTTTTTTATACCTGCTATATTTTTGATTGCTAGGAATTAGACCATGCGGGTCGTTACTATAATCATACACTTGTGCCGTTTTAAACCGCACGGCATCTACACCGATTTCTGCACCTAGTGCTTTGATGGCTTCTATTTGATGCTCATTAGGTTTAACCACCAAAAATTGAAAAAAGATAAACGGCGTTTTACTTTTTAGTTCTTTTTTCCATTTCACAATATTCCGCGCCCCTTCAATGACTTTATCCAATTTACCGCCAACCCTATATTGCTCATACACTTCTTGGGTGGTGCCATCAATAGATATAATGAGTCGGTCCAGTCCTGATTCCACTGTTTTTTTAGCATTTGCTTCCGTTAAATAGTGGGCATTGGTAGAAGTAGCGGTATAAATGCCCTTTTTGCTCGCATATGAGACCATATCCAAAAAGGACGGGTTCAAATAAGGCTCTCCCTGAAAGTAAAAGATCAGATATATCAAATCTTTATATACCGAATCGATGGTTTCATTAAAAAAACTAGGCTGAAGCATTCCAGTTGGCCTCGTAAATGCCCTTAAACCGCTTGGACACTCCGGACAACGTAAATTACAAGATGTAGTAGGTTCAAAAGAAATGGATATGGGTATGCCCCAAATAATGGGCTTGCCCGTTAAACGGCTTAACTGGTAGCTGAAATATACTTTTGCGCCATTCCATAGCCGCCTAGGGGTTAGTTTGGATAAAAAGTTTACGGAGTCGTTGAGGTTAAATTGCGGCACGTTGTAAATTTACCCGTTTTAACAAATAATTTGTACCAGAATATTTTATTTATTGCGTAAAAAGTAGGAAATTTATAAGGACTTCAAATTAGAAGACACAAACAACAAAAATTTTCAACTTTTTCTCATAAGCAGTTAGTTTTGGTTATGGCCCCAATTTCTATTGGGGCCTATTTTTTTAGGCCTGCTCTTGCCTTTTTATACTTAGTGCAATCGCAAGTGCACCAAGGCTTCCAACCATGTCAGCTAAAATATCTGCTCCTTCAAATGAACGGTTCGCAACAAGGTCTCTTTGTACAAATTCCATCGCTACGCCATATAAAATGCCCGCTAAAGATATAAGCCAGTACCAAGCAGTTTTTTGCTTGCCCGAAAGGGAGGAGGTGAACGCTGGGAAATGAAAAAGTATGCATAACATGCCAAACATGCCAATGTGCACGATTTTATCGAACTGCGGGATATGTATAAAAAACCATCCACTTGGAACCGAGGATCCAGGTAAAGTGAGTAAGAATAGACTAATCCCTAAAAAAATAAAACCAGGTAAGAAATGTAGTTTTTTCATTTGGGTTACCCAACAAGGGCTGCGTAAGCTTCGCTGCTCATTAAAGCGGCTACATCTGCAGGGTTGCTAACGGTCATTTTAACCATCCAGCCATCACCATAAGCATCCGTATTTACTAGCTCCGGTTGTTTTTCTAAAAGTGGATTCACTTCTGTAATGCTTCCTGCAACAGGTAAAAATAAATCACTCACTGTTTTAACTGCTTCTACGGTACCAAATACTTCTTCGGCAGCAAGTGCTTTACCAACAGTATTGATGTCGATATATACAATATCTCCAAGTTCATGCTGTGCAAAGTCTGTGATACCAATGGTTGCAACGTTTCCGTCTAATTGAATCCATTCGTGATCTTTGGTGTAGAATAGGTTTGCAGGGAAATTCATAGTTATTTATTTATAGATTGCAAAGATTGCATATTTATTCAAATTGACCAATCATTTAATCAACTAGTTTTAAAGACCTTCCTTTTCAAAATAGAGCAGTACATGGTCTTTTAAAAAATTTTCTTGATCTGGAAGGTGCATGACCGGAAGCTCCTTGATTTGCTCAAAATGAGGCCATCCATCAGGGTCTTTTCCTGCAAAACGGTAATAATCACTGGCGCTTAATACGGTGCAAACCGCCACGTGCATGAGGTCTTGTTTTTGCTCTTTCGATATCTTTTCTTGGATAAAACCTGTTTCCTGCATGCCAATAAGGAACAAAACCCCTTCTAAATCGGGCTTTTTGTCAAATCTGGCTAATAATTTGGCCTCTAATTGCCACCATCTTTGTTGTAAATCGTCTGTTGCAAAGCTCATATTGCAAATGTAAAGCGCAAAGCAGTGCGTACATCAGCTTTCAAAAGTTATCTTTGCAGAAATAGTTGATTTTATGTTACAGTTGAGTGTTTTAAGAAATGACCCTGCCTTTGTAAAGGAAAGATTGGCGGTAAAGCATTGCAAGCAGTTGGACCTCGTGGATAGCATTATTGCACTGGACGACCAGCGTAAAAAATTGCAATTGGATTTTGATACCACGCAAGCAAAAGTGAATGCGGCATCTAAAGAAATTGGTAAGATGATGGCATCCGGAAATGCGGCTGGAGCAGAAGCTATTAAAGTAGAAGTGGCTGGCTGGAAAGAAAGCTTAGATCCTATTAAAACGCAAATGGCGGAAATTGAAACGTCATTAACCAATCAATTGTTACAACTTCCAAATTTACCAGGCGCGCCTGTGCCGCTGGGTAAAACACCTGAAGACAATGTGGTGGTAAAAACTGGCGGACCAACTGCTTCACTTCCTGAAGGTGCGGCGCCACACTGGGATCTCGCCAAAAAATATAATTTAATTGATTTTGATTTAGGTAATAAAATTACCGGCAGTGGATTTCCAGTATATATTGGGAAAGGCGCTAAACTTCAACGCGCACTCATTCAGTATTTTTTAGATTATAATACAGCCGCTGGTTACACCGAATACTTGCCTCCTTTTATGGTGAATGAAGCATCTGCACTTGGTACAGGACAACTTCCAGATAAGGAAGGTCAAATGTATTATATGCCAGCAGATGATTTTTATATGATTCCTACCGCTGAAGTCCCAGTTACCAATGTGTACCGCGACGTTATTATTAAGCCAGAAGAATTTCCGATTAAAATGACTGCGTATTCTCCATGTTTTAGAAGAGAAGCAGGTAGCTACGGAAAAGATGTGAGAGGACTGAACCGTTTACATCAATTTGAAAAAGTTGAAATCATACAAATAGTTGAACCTAGCACTAGCTATGCTGTGCTTGATGAAATGGTAGCACACGTAGAAAAACTAGTGGCTTCTTTGGAATTACCTTACCGCATATTAAGACTTTGTGGTGGCGATATGGGTTTTGCAAGTGCTATAACATATGATTTTGAAGTGTATAGTGCAGCACAAGAACGCTGGTTAGAAGTAAGTAGTGTTTCTAATTTTGAAGCATATCAAACCAACCGTTTAAAATGCAGATTTAAAGATGAAAATGGTAAGATGCAATTTGCGCATTCTTTAAATGGAAGTTCATTAGCGCTTCCACGCATATTAGCTTGCTTATTAGAAAATCACCAAACTGCGGCGGGCATTAATATACCAGCTGCACTTCAACCATATTTTGGCGCAACAACAATTTAAACGACACACTATGTTAAAAAAATGGGCTAAAAGAATTGGCTACACCGTATTAGCTGTATTTATTTTCATCAATATTATTGCCGCTTTTCAGGCCTATAAGTTTACCCATTTTTATGCTGGTGCGCCAAAGCCAAAAAAGCCTTCAGAAATGTCTGCTTCAGAAAAAGCAAGCGCTATCTTTTTTGGTGTACAATATCCAAAAAGTAAAGTAGTGGATTCATTTTTGGTTGCGCATGATACCGTAAATATTACAACCCAGGATAGTGTTCATTTAGAAAGTTGGTATGCAGCTGCTGATACTGCAAGTGGGAAAATTCCACGCGGTACCGTACTTATGTTTCATGGACATGGGAGTAGTAAAAGTGGCATTATTGCAGAAGCTACGGCGTTTCATGAAATGGGTTATCACATCATTGTAACAGATTTTAGAGCGCACGGCAATAGTGAAGGATCTACAACATCTATTGGCATGTATGAAGCGCGCGATGTAAAAGCAGTATATGATTATGTGCTTGCAAAAAAGGAAAAAAATATTGTGTTGTATGGCATTTCTATGGGTGCGGCAACCATTACAAAAGCAGTATCTGAATTTGATTTAAAACCCTCTAAAGTAATTTTAGAAATGCCTTTCGCAACTTTACAAGATGCGGTAGCAGGACGTATGCGCACCATGGGGCTTCCTAGAGAGCCGCTTAGCACCTTACTTACTTTTTGGGGTGGCGTAGAACTGGGTGCTTGGGCTTTTAATTACCAACCACAACAGGACGCTGCTGCTATAAATTGTCCCGTCCTGTTGCAGTGGGGTGTTACAGATCCGCGCGTAACGGAATCAGAAACACATCAGATATTTAAAAATTTAGCAAGCCGCCAAAAAGAACTCATTAAATATGTACAAAGTGGACATCAGAGCCTTTGTAAAAATGAAAAGAGTAAATGGTATATGACCGTGGGCCGCTTTTTAGTGATGTAGTACAATTGTATTACCAGTTGCTAAACCTGATACCAACTGCAAAAGGGTACTGTTCTAATCTGGTATAAGAATCATGTAAAGTATTTAAACTGTATGAGCCGTAAAGTTTAACCGGTCCAATACCGAGTTCACCAATAAGCGCGGTTCTAAATGGCGATAGGTCAAAATCACCTTTGTATTTTTGTTTGCCACGCTCCTCACTTTTTTGCTTAGCCCTGCTGCCTACTAGATAACCTGCACTTACCCCTGCACTAAAACTAAATCCTTTTTTGTTACCAGGTGTGGCATTCACATGCAACATAAATGGCACAGTTAAATAGCCAGCAAATAATTTATTTTTTGAAAACGAAATTGAATCGTTGTATACGTGGGGGAAACTCTCTTTTCTATAAGAAATACGAGAGTCGTATCTGAAATTATACATTTCCATCCCCATACCATATTTTAAAAACATCACTTGCTTTATAATGCTTGCTTTTTGCATAAAAAACCAAAGGTTTACATTGGTTGTTTTGCCATTGTTTAAATTAAATGTTTGTTTGTTGGGCGCACCATTAGCAGGGCTAAAGGTTCTGAGGTAATTGTTATTTATAACAGCAGTTGCGTAATTGGTTTCATCTCTATTGCCTGCAAAGCCAAGATCAAAAATCCACCAGTTGGTACTTACTTTTTTAGGTGCCGGCTTTTTTCTTTCAATTTTAATAACGGGGTTGCGGTCGAGGTCATTGGCTTTAATAGTGATATTGCCAATTTGAACAGTGGCGTCATTACCAACTGACATAGCGCCATTTGCATTTTCGCCACCCTTTTTTACAATATAAAAATTGCCAACTTTTATAGTGTCTTGTTTTACAAGTATGCTATCTGTTCTTGTAGAGCTACTATCTGATTGCGCAGCTGCAAATAATGTTCCAATACTTAAAACTGCTGTTAGTACTTTATTTTTCATTTTTGTTGTTTTCTTTGTTTTTAAATATCGCGTTTGCTTTTCTAAAGAGGCCTCTAAATTTATCTTTATCGATTTCAAAAGCGCCAACCATAACAGATCTATTACTGCTAGCGGATTCTGTATCGATGGTTTCAATAGTTTCTGTGGTTTCGTCGTTGCTCGGCATCGAAGGCACTGATATTTCAGCAATAACAGTTGGCTTTACATCTATAATGGAGCCGTTGTAACTTGGTATTGCCCTCGCCGTTTCGCTGGCTGTAACGGTAGAAGCAGTTGGTATAGATGGGTGCGCTAGATTTTCAAAAACGACTTGATTTAAATTGTTGTCAGCAATATTTTGTTGATTTTCTTTAACATTTGTTGATGCGAGCGAACCAGTTTTTGCAATAGTATCATTAGGTATTGAAATATTATTTATTGGATTATTTACGGGCGAAGTAACTGGTTTTATTGAATTATTTTTCGCTACATTATTTTTAGATAGACTGTTACCGGCCTCACCACTAAACATACCATAACGCGCCACTATAAAAATAAAAACTGCCGCAGCACCTACCGCCCACCATTTTAAAAACACAATGGGCGCTTTTTCCTTTTCTTTTTTAAATAATTTTTGTTTGTTAGGGTATACAATGGTTGTTGGTTCTAGGGTAACCGGAAAAATATTTTTATAGAGTAGGGCTTTGCTTGGACAACTAATTGTTTCAATGTCTAGTTTGGTTGATTGTAATAATTCTAATTCTTCCCCAACAGCAGGATGAACCGCTACAAATGCAAGCAGGGCCTCTGTTTCACGCAGGTCTAATTCTTCGTCGATATAACGAAGTAAAAAATCTTGGTAATTATGTAGGTTTATGTTTTGCATTTATTTTATAATACTTGCTGCGGACTAATTAAATAATTTCTAAGCTTTAAACGGGCCCTGTGCAAATACACACGCACTTGATCTGTGGTAAGCTTTGTGATTTCTCCAATTTCCTCGTAACTATATCCTTCGTAATCTTTTAGTAAAACCAAACTGCGCTGCGTTTCATTTAAAGTAGCGAGTGCGTCGTGCAATACTTTTTTTAAAGCCTTGTTTTCTTGATAGGCGGTTTGCGTATCGTTTTCAAAACTTTCTTGTAACGTAATGCGTTTTGCTTTTCTAGTATGGTCAATTAATAAGTGGTAGGCTACCGTAAATAAATACGATTTAGCTTTTTGGGGCTCCACGCTGTCTTTATGGATCCATAACTTTTCGAAGGCAGATTGCACAATGTCCTCTGCGTCTTCGGTGTGGCGAAGATTTTTTACGATAAAGCGGTACACATTATCGGCATACAGCAGCACAGATTCGTTGTAGTCTTTCTCCGTCATAGCAAAAACACAGTTATTTTGGTCTTTTCTGTGGGTATAACGATCCCGGCTATAAAAAGTTACAGGCTAGCTCAAAAAATTAATAATCAATCACTTGTTCCTTAATGGCCGCCGGAATTTCGCGCCATTCGTACTGCTGATTTCTTAATTGAGGTTCAAATCCAGCCTCTTTAATAGCGTCTTGCATGGTTTTATAGGTAAAACGGTGGGGCGCACCTGCTGCACTCACCACATTTTCTTCGATCATAATAGATCCAAAATCGTTGGCGCCACTATGTAAGCATACCTGGGCGGTTTGTTTACCCACTGTGAGCCAGCTTGCCTGTATGTTTTTGACATTTGGAAGCATGATACGGCTAATGGCAATCATTCTAATATATTCGTCGGTGGTGGTTAAATTATGCACCCCTCTAATGCGTGTAAGTAAGGTATCAACGTCTTGGAAAGTCCATGGAATAAATGCTAAAAATCCTTTTGCAGATTCAGGTTTTAAACTTTGAATTTCACGGATGCGTGTTAGATGAATAAATCTTTCTTCTAGTGTTTCTACATGACCAAACATCATGGTGGCACTGGTGGTAATATTTAGTTTGTGCGCTTCATGCATAATGGCTAGCCATTCGTCGGCACCACATTTTCCTTTAGAAATTAAACGGCGTACACGGTCCACTAATATTTCGGCACCGGCACCTGGTAGTGAGTCTAAACCCGCTTCCTGTAAGGCTTTTAGCACATCATGGTGACTCATTTTTTCGAGCTTACAAATATGCGCTACTTCTGGGGGTCCAAGTGCGTGTAGTTTTAGTGTTGGATATTCCTGCTTAATTTCTCTGAATGTCCTCGTATAAAAATCGAGTCCTAAACCTGGGTGATGTCCACCTTGTAATAATAACTGATCACCACCATAAGCAAGGGTTTCTTCAATTTTTTTACGGTAGGTAGGCATGTCGGTGATATACGCATCGGCGTGCCCTGGGATTCTATAAAAATTACAGAATTTACAATTGGCCACACATACGTTGGTGGTATTTACATTACGGTCAATTTGCCAACTTACTTTACCATGTGGCACCTGAATTTTGCGGAGTTCGTCTGCTACGTGCATGAGCTCGGTTAGGGGGGCATGTTCAAACAAAAACATCCCTTCTTCGATGCTTAAAAACTCAAAATTGAGTGCCTTTTGGTATAAATCTGCTAATTGCATGCTTGCTTATTTTAAATAATGGGTACAAAGGTACTACCGAATAGTTCAAGTTTTAAAAATAGCTAACAGCGTTGTATGTACTTTTGCAGTCTATTTTAACTATTATGATTCAATTCGATCGCT
>CANHCY010000042.1 GCA_947459295.1 Chitinophagaceae bacterium | reverse complement strand
TTTCAAATAAACCAGAAACACCAGGTAATTGAACACCATACACTTCGCCGCTATATAATTTTTTCTCGGGTGTTAATATTTCTAATTGCATATCCTTTTTTTAAAGATGCTTACGCGTTTGCAGCTGCCATTAATTTTTTACCTTTTTCGATGGCATCTTCTAAAGTACCTACTAAGTTAAAGGCTGCTTCTGGATACTCATCCACATCACCATCCATAATTGAATTGAATGCGCGGATAGTATCTTCGATGCTTACAAACACACCTTTTAAACCGGTAAATTGTTCTGCAACGTGGAAAGGCTGCGATAAGAAACGTTGTACTTTACGTGCACGTTGTACGGTCATTTTATCTTCTTCAGATAATTCATCCATACCTAAAATCGCAATGATATCTTGAAGTTCTTTGTAACGTTGTAAGATTAATTTTACGCGGTTAGCACAATCGTAGTGTGCTTCACCAACTACTGCTGCCGTTAAGATACGAGAGGTAGAATCTAGAGGATCTACCGCAGGATAAATACCTAAATCGGCAATCTTACGAGACAATACTGTTGTTGCATCTAAGTGCGCAAACGTTGTTGCTGGCGCTGGATCCGTTAAGTCATCGGCAGGAACGTAAACCGCTTGTACCGACGTAATAGAACCATTTTTAGTTGAAGTAATACGCTCTTGCATTAATCCCATTTCGGTAGCAAGGGTTGGTTGATAACCTACCGCAGAAGGCATACGACCTAATAGTGCCGATACCTCAGAACCTGCTTGCGTAAAACGGAAGATATTATCTACGAAAAATAAGATATCCTTACCTTTTCCTGTACCATCTCCATCACGGAAATATTCGGCAACTGTTAAACCTGAAAGAGCCACACGCGCACGTGCACCTGGAGGTTCGTTCATTTGACCAAATACGAAAGTAGCTTTTGAATCTTTTAACGCATCCATGTCTACTTTAGATAAATCCCATCCACCTTCTTCCATGCTATGTTTAAAAGCATCACCATATTTCATGATATCCGCTTCAATCATTTCACGTAATAGGTCATTTCCTTCACGTGTTCTTTCACCCACACCCGCAAACACTGATAAACCACCGTGTCCTTTTGCGATATTGTTGATTAACTCTTGAATAAGTACTGTTTTACCTACACCCGCACCACCAAACAAACCAATTTTACCACCTTTTGCATATGGCTCAATAAGGTCAATTACTTTGATACCTGTAAATAATACTTCAGTTGCAGTACTTAGGTTTTCAAATAATGGCGGCTTGTTGTGAATAGGACGTCCACCCTCTTTACTTAATTGAGGAAGACCATCGATTGCATCACCAGTTACGTTAAATAAACGACCGTTGATACCTTCACCCACTGGCATTGCAATGGCTTTACCTGTATCTACAACTTCCATGCCTCTTACAAGACCATCGGTTCCGTCCATCGCAATGGTACGTACGCTGTCTTCACCAAGGTGCTGTTGCACTTCGAGTACTAACTTTTCACCACCTTCTCTGGTGATTTCAAGTGCGTTGTAAATTTCTGGTAATGTTTTGTCCGGAAAATGCACGTCAACTACCGCACCAATGATCTGTTTAATCTTACCGTTTGTAGCCATACTATGAAGTATAAAAAGGGTTTTTAAATATGTTTTTGAACCTAAAACCAGGGTTTCAGATTTGGCCGCAAAGGTAAGGATTAGGGGTTGAGAAAAAAAGGAAAAATTGACTAAAATTTGTAATTTGTCAAAAATTCAAGTGTATGTCCCCATTTTTAGCCGAACTAGTTGGCACAGCCCTCATTTTAACCATTGGTACAGGCGTGGTTGCCAACGTAGCTTTACCCAAAACCAAGGGTAACGGATCTGGCTATATGGCCGTTACATTTGGTTGGTTTGCAGCGGTTTTTGTAGGTGTTTATGCTAGCAGTGCTGCCAGCGGGGCGCATTTAAACCCGGCGGTAACCATTGGCTTAGCCGTGGCCGGCAAATTTGACTGGAACTTGGTGCCATCCTATTTACTCGCTCAACTATTGGGCGCTATGCTTGGGGCCATTTTAGCTTGGTTGGCTCATTTACAGCAGTTTAATGAAACTTCTGACGCCGCTACCAAATTGGGTGTTTTTTGTACATCAGCATGTATCAAACATCCTGTAAAAAATATTCTATCAGAAGCCATTGCCACATTAACATTTATGCTGGGTGTATTTTATATTACTGCACCTACCCAGAGTAATGGTGCTATGGATGCACTTCCAGTATCATTACTAGTACTTGGTATTGGACTTGGTATGGGTGGCCCAACTGGTTATGCCATTAACCCCGCAAGAGATTTAGGACCACGCATTGTGCATGCTATTTTACCTATCAAAAATAAAGGTGGCAGTGATTGGGGTTATGCATGGGTGCCTGTAGTTGGCCCTATTATTGGCGCGGTTGCAGCAGCCTATATTTATATGTTGCTCGGGTAATTTTTTTGCAAACAACATCAACGATTTTATGGATAAATATATTTTGGCTTTAGACCAAGGCACTACTTCTAGCAGGGCTATTATTTTTAATAAGGCTGGCGAAATTTTAGCTACCGCGCAAAAAGAATTTACACAAATATTTCCGGAGGCGGGTCTTGTAGAACATGATGCTAACGAAATATGGAGCACACAAATTGGTGTTGCATCAGAGGCTATCATGCTTGCTGGGCTTGACGCTTCGCAAATTGCGGCTATTGGAATTACCAACCAGCGTGAAACAACAGTGGTATGGGATAAACAAACAGGGCAACCTATTTACAACGCCATTGTATGGCAGGATAGACGCACTGCAAATTATTGCGACGAACTTAAAACACAAGGACACGCAGCAACTATTCAAGCAAAAACTGGACTTGTTATTGACGCCTATTTTTCTGGTACTAAATTAAAATGGATACTAGATCATGTAAACGGTGCGCGCGAAAAAGCAGCAGCAGGACTACTATGTTTTGGCACCATTGATAGTTGGTTGTTGTGGAAATTAACAGGCGGCAAAGTGCATGCCACAGATGTATCCAACGCATCGCGCACACTCCTATTTAATATTCATACATTAAGTTGGGATGAAGAATTATTACAACTATTAGACATTCCAAAAAACATATTACCGGAGGTAAGAAGTAGTTCAGAAATTTACGGTCACACACAAAATATGCTAGCGGCGCATAGCATTCCAATTGCAGGGATTGCTGGTGATCAACAAGCGGCACTTTTTGGCCAGCAGTGTACACAGCCAGGCATGGTAAAAAATACCTACGGCACAGGTTGTTTTATGCTTATGAACACTGGGACCAAAGCAGTAACATCGCATCATCATTTACTAACCACTATTGCTTGGCAAATTAATGGCGTTACGGAGTATGCATTAGAAGGATCTGTATTTATTGCAGGCGCTGTGGTGCAGTGGTTACGTGATGGACTACAACTTATTAGAACCGCATCAGAAATTGAAACATTAGCAGCCACTGTTAATGACACAGATGGCGTGTATGTAGTACCTGCATTTGCAGGCCTTGGTGCACCTTATTGGAACCAACATGCAAGAGGTACGATTGTAGGTATTACGCGTGGCACCAACAGAGGTCATATAGCACGCGCAGCACTCGATAGCATTGCGTATCAGACCATGGATGTTTTAGATGCCATGCAAAAAGATTCGGGTATTACTATTAAAGAATTACGTGTGGATGGTGGCGCAACAGCTAATAATATGCTGATGCAATTTCAATCAGATATTTTACATACCAAAGTTATTAGGCCCACCATTACAGAAACAACAGCACTGGGTGCTGCCTATTTAGCAGGACTTGCTGTTGGTTATTGGAACTCGTTAGAGGATATTAGTGCGCAGTGGCAAATAGAAAAAGTGTTTGAGCCCACGCAAGCGCATGATGCAACAAACAAACTTATTAAGGGATGGAAAAAAGCCATTAACGGCGCAGCGGCGGCAACGGAGTAATAGAAGCGAATATTATCTACGCGGACGCAGCCACTGATCTGGATTTAACGGTACCCCACGCTCGTTATTGATGGTAAAAATGATACTTCCTTCGCCATCAATACTTTTACCAGAACGTCCAATGGCAGAGCCTGCTTTTACAACGCGACCAACACTAACACTAGCGCTTGAAAGTTGTTGGTACACTGTAAAATATTTACCGTGACGCACCATTACAACCTGGTCGCCATTTACTTCTCCTACATAAGATACTTCACCGTCGGCAATTGATTTTACCACCGATCCTTCCGGTAATGCAATATGAATACCATCCGATTTTTGCGTAAGCTTGGTACCAGGTACAGTAGATACGCCAAATTCTATAAACACATTACCACGGTCTACAGGCCAAGGTAACCGTCCTTTGTTTTGCTCAAAATGCATAGAGGTTTCACGGCCTTCTTCGGTAGATTCAAATGGAGAATATGGACGCGAACCAGATTTAGCAAGCACAATAGGCTCATTGTTTTTAGCACTATTTACAGCGGTATTATTTTTAGCAGCATTATTAGCTGCTGTATTATTTTTTGCCGAATTATCGGTATTGTTATTATTTTTTGCGGCGGCAGCTGCTGCATTTTTTTTAGCGTCATCCGCTGCTTTTTGTTTTGCAATTTTTTCTTTACGCGCAGCTTCGTCAATTTCTCTTTTAATAATGGCCATTACCGCTTGTTGCATGCGCACACGCTGCTTTTCTTTGTCCTTAATTTGTTTGGCAATAGCAGACTCCTGTCCCTTTAACTGCGCCACCACTTTGTCTTGGGCTTTTTTATCTTCTTGTAATACTTTGAGTTGCTGACTTTGAGTCGTTAGTGTTACAACACGCTCTTTTTTATTGTTATTTAGCACATCCACTTTTTGTGTAAGCATTGCACGAGATTGGGCAATGGCAACAGCCTGTGTTTCTCTATTTTGTCTGTAACTTTTTAAATATGTCATACGCTTGATAGCGTCATTAAAACTTCGGGCCGAAAATAAAAAGTTTAAATATTCATAACTACCCCTGTTTTTATAAGCAAAAACAATACTCTTCGCATATTTTAATCGAAGGGTATCTAGTTCTTTACGAAGCCTGTAAATATCCATTTCATTTAAATAAATGGTATTGTCTAGATCGTTAATTTGATTGTTGATTCCCTTCACCAATTCTTCCCGCATGGCCACTTTACGCTTAATAAGTGCCAGCTCGTTTAAAGAAAGCTTTTTATTTTTTTGAGTTTCCGATAACTGTCTGTTTAAATCAGAGAGTTCCTTTTTAAGCTCCTGCTCCTTTTTTTGCAGCTCTTCGCGAGACTGTTGTGCCGACGCGCCTACCACAGTCATTAAAAAAAGCACTAAAAAAACAAAGCGTTGCAGGGTCATTAGCATAGGGTTTAAGCGGTCCAATTACTTATTAACGGCAAAATGAGCCAGAAATTACTTTTTCTTATAATTTTTAGGGATTTCGAACGAATATTTTATAGGATCGTCGATCGAATACTCCTTAAAATCCAAAAAGATGTCGAGTTTAGACTTCTCAGACATGGATATTTTACGGTCCGCGGCAAACGAGAAAGTCCCCAGTGGCTGAAAATTACCATAGGTAATATCGCAAGTACGGTTACGAAGTGCATTGACATCGTTGAATTTAGAAAACAAAATACGCTGGGTACTATTGTCGATATTAATGAGGTTTTTAAATAAATCACCTACCATGGTAACCAGTAGTTGATTGTCGTTGGCTTTATAGGAAACTAGGTTATTGCTAAAAAATATAGGGTTGCCAATAAGAAGGTCTTGTAACGACATAAAATCGAAAGGAATTTCTGTTACCTCTTGCAAATACGCAATGGACCTTTTAGTAACTGACTTGTCTCCAACTTTTTGCACCAGCACCACGCTATCTCTTGTAACCTTTGCCTGTAGGCCTTCTGCAGCGATTCCTAAAAAAGTACCTTTAACGCGTATAAGAATCAAAGAGTCTTTTACCATGCTTAAATACACGGTATAGTCGTCCTTTTTTTCGGCGCCTTCGTAGTCTACTTTTATTTTAGCATTAAAGGTTTTAAAATTAATTTTTTGCTGGGCAACTTTTCCCATAATCTCTCTTACTATTGCCGCCGAGTCTACCACAGGCATTTGATGCACTACAACTATTTGCGCCGTATCTTTTTTAGACAAAGCGTCCTGAATGCCTTCCACTTTTTTTACCGTTCCGCATGCGGCAACAAGTAAGATGGTAGCAATAATTCCAAGTAATTTTATTTTCATGTATTTGTAGTGTATGATTCGTTTATTTACCGGTACTGCCAAAGCCACCAGCACCTCTACTCGTAGACGTAAGTGCTATTGCAGGTTCCCAGCTAATTTGTGTAACAGGTGCGATAACCATTTGAGCAATGCGGTCGCCAGTTTTTATCACCTGCAATTCGTTTGATAAATTAATTAAGATCACCCCAATTTCACCTCTGTAATCGGCGTCGATGGTTCCTGGCGAATTTAAACAAGTAATACCCTGCTTTAATGCCAGGCCACTGCGCGGACGTATTTGCGCCTCGTAACCAGTAGGTAGTTCAATAAATAATCCGGTAGGAATAAGCTTACGTTCTAGTGGCTCCAACACCACCGATTCGTGGATATGCGCACATAAATCCATACCCGCCGACCCTTCGGTTGCATATGCTGGAAGCGGGTTACCCGACTCGTTTACAATTTTTACAACCACTGGAAATTCAGGTGCACTTTGGGGCATAATGTAGAATTAAGACACAAAGGTACAGGAAGGCATCAAAAAAAAGGGTTAAAATGGGTCCGGTTAGTTATTTTTGACTATAATTGGCATGAATATGAAGTATTTTAAATATAAACACTTATTTACATTAATAGGCGGCATACTCATCCTTTTAACCAGTTGCACCAAAGACCTAACCGATGTTACCATTGTTTATGAGAACAATTTTAACAATGGCGATCCTAAAGGGATTGTAACAGCAGGCTGGTTAAGCGATTTTGCTTTTGGCGTATTTCCTTATAATAAAATCACAAACTATAAAAACCTAAAAATGTTGGGGGTATTTAACAATACCCGCATAGAACTGGATGTAGACAAACTTCCAGAACATTCCGTTTTGAAAGTAGAATTTGATTTGTATTTGCATGATACATGGAAAAACGATTTATGGATGTTAACAATAGATGGTAATAACCGCTTGTTAACTGGATTTTCAAACATTAGCAATATCCAACAGGCCTACCCTAATTGGTTAAACTCAGGACCTACCTTTCCAGCTGGCAACCATGCGCAAGAAATTTATTTACCGGGATTGTGTAGTTTAAAAGATAATAAAACAGGGACTAGCAAATACAAAATCGTACATAGTTTACCACACAGCACAAAAACTGTAAAAATTACCATGAGCGATGCTGGTGGTAATAAAAATGACACTTGTGCTAGAAGTTGGGCCATCGATAATTTAAAAGTCGTTGCCCTTAAAAACTAGTGGTGCATGAGAAAAAATATCATCTATAATATATTACTCTCTTTAACTAATATATTATTTCCTCTCATCAGTTTCGTTTATGTTGCACGCATTTTAGGACCAAAAGGTATTGGAGAAGTGCAGTTTGTAATGTCGTTTGCACAGTATTTTTCAATATTTGCAGCCATTGGCATTCCTATATATGGCGTGCGGGAAATTGCTAAAGTTAGAGATAGTCCGGCTAAGCTTTCCAGTACTTTTTTATCGTTAAGCACATTGTTTTTTTTAACCAGCGTTGTCATGACGCTCATTTATTTTTTAATCGTATTTATTCATCCTTACTTTTCTAATAATCAGCCCTATTATATTATTGCGGGCATCTTGGTTTTTTTAAGCTTTAGTTACACAGACTGGTATTATACTGGCATCGAGGCTTTTCACAAAATCACCATTAGATCCATTATCATTAAATTAATTTCACTGGCCCTGCTGTATACATTTGTAAAAACCAGTGATGATATTTTCAACTATCTCTGGATTTCTATTTTTTCAATACTAGGCAATCAGGTGTATAATTTTATTGATATTTATTTTCATTTAGAAATTAAAAGGCCGGTATTTAATTTTGCGCCGCATATTAAACCGCTGTTACTTATTTTTGGCGCCACTATTGCATCTAGTATTTACACGCTTTGGGATACCATTATTTTATACTTTTTAACAACGCCCGAAATTGTAGGCTACTATACCGTTTCTACCAGGCTTACTAAACTTATTATTCCGGTTATTACAGCCATTGGTGGAGCACTCATTCCAACCATTACCTATCATTATAGCAACAAACAAATTGAAACGGCTAAATCGTATTTAAAAAGCTCATTAGACGTTACTATTTTAACAACCATCCCCGTTACTGTTGGTCTAATGGCACTTGCGCCGGAGCTTATTTATACGTTTGCCGGAGAAGCTTTTAAGCCAGGCATTGTAACCATGCAAATCATGTCTGTACTGCCCATTATTATAGGGTTTGGGCACTTATTGTCTTTTCAACTACTTATACCTTTTGGTCAAAACAAAGCGGTGCTTGTTTCTATGCTAATAGGGCTTGCCGTAAGCATTACGGCCAATCTAGTATTAATTCCAATATTACTAGATAAAGGTGCTGCTATTAGCGCTGTTATTACCGAAACAATCGTATGCGCTGCATACTATTATCATTTGAGTACTGAAAATAAATTTAAGATCCATTACAACCTCCTTTACCAGACTATCCTTTCAAGTTTGGCATTTGTTCCCATCATTATAGGGGTTCGAATGGCGTTTGACAATCCTATTGTTATTTGTATTTTGTCTATTTTTACTTGCGTTATCGCCTACTCAATACTTCAATTTTTTGTTTTTAAAAATGTTGGCGTATTTAAATCAATCATTCAAAAACGCACTCAACTATAATGGAGCAACAAAGCAATAAACTTGCATTTACCATTTGTTCTGCAAATTATTTAGCGCAAGCCATTGCACTGGGCGACTCATTGTTACAACACAACCCTACGTATACTTTTGTTATTGGGCTCGTAGATGAAATAAGCGACAATCATATTTTACCTGTTCAAATTACTTACCCACTTATTCCCATAAAAGATATTGAGATCCCTAACTTTAATGAATTTTGTGCGCAGTACAACATTACAGAACTCAATACCGCTGTTAAGCCTTTTTATTTTTCATACCTATTTGACAAGTATGAAAAGGTTGAAAGTATTGTGTACCTAGATCCTGACATTTTTGTTTACCACTCTTTTGATGTGCTAGAAAATCATTTAACGTCCAATCAAATTGTTTTAACGCCACATATTACAAAGCCTATCAATGATGATAAATACCCTACCGAAACTGATTTTTTAAACGCGGGTATTTATAATTTAGGTTTTATTGCATTAAAACGTGGGGCAGAATCTAGTAAGCTCATTCACTGGTGGAAAACCCGCTTGTATCGTTTATGCAAAATTGATTTTGAAAACGGACTCTTTGTAGATCAATTGTGGCTCAACTTTGCTACGTTATTTTATAAAGAGGTTATTGTACTAGACAACCCAGGCTATAATATGGCCTACTGGAATTTACAAGAACGAAGTTTATCAAAAAATCAAGCGGGCAACTATATAGTAAATGGCGAGCATCCACTTGTGTTTTATCATTTTAGCGGTTACGATTTACACAAACAATACGCCATCTCTAAATATCAAAACAGGTTTAGCTTTTCCGACCGAAAAGACATAACGCCCATCTTTGACAAATACCACCAAGACGTTATGGCCCGTGGCTTTGATGCCTTTGCAACCATCCCTTGTAAGTACATCACTAACAGCGGCAAGAAAAAAACGAGTACGATAAAACAGCTGGTGCAACAATTAAAAAACTGGAAGCACTCTTTATCACAATCCAACAAGTAACCCTTGAAAACACTGATCATATCCATACAAAAAGGAGGACTTGGCGACCATTTATTTTATAGTCATTTACCACGCATTGCCAAACAATACGGCGGCTTTAATCAGGTTTTTATTTCTAACGATTCTATTTTTAGAAACAATCATACTAAAAAACTGGTATGGGAATTAAACCCTTATCTAGACGGATTTACCAACGAACCAGGCTTTTTTTATTTTTCAGAAAACATACAAGACGGAGAAAATTTACTGGATCATTTAATGCTTGCATACGGGCTTGATGATCATAAAAGAAACCATGAACCAGAAATTTATTACAAGCCTAAACTTGTGGAGGCCTTAATTGATAAAACCATTTACGACCCTAATTATATCTCTTATACTGGTGATATTAAATATCCGGCCACCATACAAAACTGGTTTGACAAAAACAATATAAAGCCTAATGCAGAAATGAAAGTTTTAGGCAAAAGATCCATTCGCATTAACGCCGATAAAACACTATCAACTCCGGATATTTTTAAGTTTTGCGACCTACTTTATTCCGCTAAAGCTATTTACTGTTTAAGCACTGGCACCGGAACACTTGCGGCTGCTCTTCAAAAACCAGTAACCGTGCTGTATGGCGATGGTTTGCATAAAGCATATAGGCATTCGGGAATACACAGCTATATCAATGTAGGAACCGATTTTACCCTAATTGACCGTACCAAAAAGTGGCTCACAAAGCAGTTGGGCCATGTTATGGCGCTGGGTAAAAAATAAAGGCCCGCTTGAGCGGTTTTTTTTAAATTGCACCCTATGTTTGTTTTGCCACTCATTTATTGTACAGCCTTTTTTGCGGCAATTCATGCACTTTATAAAAAAAGGGATCAAGGCATCTTTTTATTTATTGTTTTTGGCCTACCTATTTACTCCATTTCACTATCGGTTTCATATTTATACGGATTAGAAAAACTCATACCTTTTTTACAATTATTTAAAGAAATAAGCATTGTCGCTTTTTTACTCTATGCTATCACACATTTAAAATCGGATAATAACTGGACACCAATCGATAAATTAATGTTTTCATTTTTGTGCGTTAATTTACTCTATGCTTTATTACCTATTGGGACCTATAGTTTTTTTGAAAGACTGATTGCCTTAAAAAGTTTAAGTTTTTTCCCACTCGTTTATTTTACCGGACGGCTCCTTAATAAAGATCATATTCATTTGCACTGGGTGTATACCCTTATTGGTGTACTTACCATTGCGGTGGCCGGCGTATTAGCTATAGAAGTACTTACCTATACGCATATCCAACAAATAAGTGGTTACGCTAGTTTTAATGAACATTTTTTTGATCAAAACCCATCGGGCTCTTATGGCCTCACCTGGACTTTTGAAATTGAAAATGGCATGAAACGCTTTGCCAGCTTATTTTCTACCCCACTAGAACTTGCCGCCGCTTCACTTATTGCACTTGCAGCTGCAGCCGCACTTGTTACCACAAGTGACAATAAAATAACCCTGAATTCATTTACTGTGGCCGCATTAGCGGCGAGTATGTTTTGCGTAAGCTTTGCACTTTCAAGAGCGTCATTTGCGAGCTACTGCATTATGATATATGTGTATGCTGTTGTTACCAAGAAGAAGTTACTCTTACAACTTATACATACGGCAGCACTTGCTGCTGGTGGTGTACTACTTTTAATTTCGTTTAATAACGATTTTGTAGATTTTATTATCAACTCCATCACATTTACCAACGCGTCTAGTGTTGGTCACTTAATTGAGTGGGCCAATGGACTAGAATCTATCATTAAAAATCCACTAGGTATTGGACTTGGTAATGCAGGGCGGGTATCTGGGTTTTCGGGATATAATGTAGGGGGCGAAAACCAGTTTATTATTATTGGGGTGCAAACCGGCATTGTAACAGCAGGGATTTATATTGCCACCTACATTATGGTGATGCGTAAAGCCCTTCAGCTATTTAAAACTCAAACGGGTAAAATAAGAAGGCTAGCCTTATTTATATTTTTAGTAAAAGTGGGTATGCTCATTCCACTTTTTACTTCGGAGGCAGAATCCTACATTTACATCAGTTATATTACTTGGATTTTAACGGGTTTACTTATAAATATGAGTAGCAAACTAGAACCATCCATCAAATAAGGTAGTAAGAGATGAGCGTATTTAAATTATTTGTAAACCACAACAAAAAGGATTCTTTTGTTAACCGCATACGGCAAAAAAGATTTGCCAGTCAACAAAAACGCATCGAATCGTTACTAGCAAATAAACCTTCTATAAAAATATTAGACATTGGTGGCGAACTGGATTTTTGGCGTCACATGGGATGGAATAACGACCGCTGCACTATTTACTTATTAAATTTAGAAGACCGAACCCCCACTAACGCACCTGATACCAAGGGTTTTGTTTGGGTTACCGGAAATGCACTCGCACTCCCTTACCAGGCTGGCGACTTTGATTTAGTTTTTTCCAATTCGGTGATTGAGCATGTAGGGAGTTACCAAAACCAAGCAATATTTGCTTCGGAAGTTAACCGCCTGTGTAGTAAATATATAATTCAAACACCTAGCTTGTGGTTTCCATTAGAGCCGCATAGTTTGCTTCCTTTATTTCAGTTTATACCGCATCCGGTAAGAGCGGTTTTAATTATGCTTTTTAATATCAATTATTTTCCAAAACAAAAAACATACAAAGCCGCACTTGAAATGTCTAGGTCTACACTGATGTTTTCGAAAAATAGGTTTCAGCAAATTTTTCCGGAGGCTACCATTGAGGTAGAAACACTATTTGGTATTCCAAAATCATACACTGCTATAAAAATGTAATTCTTATATGCAGCTAAAAAAACGAATAATAGGCATTGATACCCGCGATTTAAAAATTGCAAAAACGGGTGCGCATACCTATTTGAGTGAACTTTGCAAAACCATCCAAAACAATAGAGCGGACTTACAATTTGAATACGTTTTTTTAGATACTAGTATACCTATTTATACCGGTAGTAGTAAAATTGGGAAGTTATGGGAGCAGCTTCATTACATGATTTGGAAACAAGTAACCCTCCCATTTAAGGCCTGGCAAAAGGGTTGTAGCCTTGTTTATTGTACCGATTATTTTGTGCCCTATATGCACCTAGGGTTTACTACGGTTCCAGTTTTTCATGATGCATTTATTTGGGAATACCCAAGCCATTACAACAAATATTGGCTTGGTTTATTTAAAACCTTTGGTGTATCCGCTGCTAAAAAAGCTAGTGCTGTAGTTACTGTTACTAGTTATGCCAAAGATCAAATTGCAAAATATTCGGGCATTGATGCGGAAAAAATTATTCCTATACATATTGGACCTAAAACGAGTATTGCGAATCCGCAACAAAACACCGCAACAAATAACTGGGAACAATTACTACAAAAAAAATACATCCTACACGTTGGCACCATCGAAAAAAGAAAGAACCTTTCTACATTAATAACGGCCTTTGAAATGATTTTACAAAACAACCCACAAGATTTGTACTTAATTATTGTGGGACAAAAAAGTAATAAACCAACGCTACAAGATGATGCCATTTTTGAAATGGTAGCGGCATCAAGTATCTTAAAAGAGCGCGTTGTATTTACGGGTTATTTATCTGATAATGAAACGGCCACACTTTACAAACACGCAGCGCTTTATGTTTTTCCATCCATTAACGAAGGTTTTGGCATTCCCATTTTAGAAGCATTTGCGCATAAAGTACCGGTGCTTGCCGCTAATAATAGTTGCTTACCAGAAGTAGCCGGAAATGCAGCCATTTGTTTTGACCCTTATAATGCAAGTGCTTTAAGTACATTAATGGCAGACACACTAAACAATCCGGCACTCCTACAATCATTAGAACAAAAGGGTATCGAGCGTCTTGAGCATTTTTGTTGGAGGAAAACGCTTGATGCGTTAGAGGCCGTGTTTGAGCGCAGTATCAATAATGCAAAAGCGCAATAACGCTACCCCAACTCCATTATTAAAGTTTGCCTATATTTACTGCAAATTTTTAAGCATCAGTCCATTAGCACACATACAATCCAGATTTGAAGGTTCGTGGAAAAAGAGAGATCTTTTTATTACACTACTGCGCCTATTTGTTTTTGCATTAAAAGGTAGTTTCGAACGTTTAAGTTTTAAAAAATCAAGCGGGCTTGTACTAGTTGGTAAAAATGCATCCATCAGATACGCGCATTATTTAAGTGCTGGTAAAGATTTAATTATAGAAGATGGTGCCGAAATTAACTGCTTAAGCAAACAAGGTATTGTGCTTGGCAACCGCGTAACAGTAGGAAAAAACGCCATTATCAGACCTTCTAATATTTATGGTGGCGCCATTGGCGAAGGATTAATTGTTGGGGATAATTCTAATATTGGACCAGGCGCTTATATAGGTTGCTCGGGACTTATTACGATTGGAGAAAATGTAATGATGTCGCCGGGTGTAAGTATTTTTGCAGAAAATCATAATTTTTCCGACACAAGTTTGCCAATGAAAGATCAGGGTGTTACCGTTTCATTTGTAACAATAGAAGATGATTGTTGGATTGCTTCTAACGCTACTATTTTAGCAGGTGTTACAATTGGCAAAGGATCGGTAGTGGCAGCGGGCTCTGTTGTTACTAAAAATGTACCGCCGTTTAGTGTGGTAGCGGGTTCTCCGGCTACTGTTATAAAATCAAGAAATCAATAAAGGAAATTCTTGTCTGGCTTTTTCTAAATTTTGATGCGTTCCAATATCAATTAAGTAATCATTAATTTTATAGCCACTCATTTTATTTACGAGTAACGGAAGTACATCAAAGCCAATATCGGCGGGGGTTTTAGCTGGGTCAATTAAACTAAATATTTCAGGAGATGCAACATACAATCCAGCATTGGCTAAATTAGATATTGGGTGTGCAGGCTTTTCTTCAAAACTCGTAATAGTAGCATTAGTATTTAATGAAACAATACCGCAACCTGTTGGATTGTTGGTTTCAAACAAAGCCATCGTAAACGCATGTGGCTGCGCTACATGAAAATTGTACAAATTAGATAAGCTGGTATTGGTTAAATTATCGGCGTAAATAATAAAAAACGCTTTTTGATCTGCTACAAAATTTTTATTGATACGTAATGTTCCAGCACTACCTAATAATTCAGGCTCGTACGCATAGGTTACTTTAATATTGGTATCAAGTGCATTTACATGCGCCATTACCATATCTGGGAGGTGGTGTACATTAATGAGCACTTCTGTTACGCCTGCTTTTTGCATCGAATCAAACCACCAATTAATAAGTGGCTTGCCAGCAATGGGTACTAGGCATTTTGGAAGCGTAAGGGTGATCGGATGTAAACGTGTACCAAGCCCGGCGGTTAATAAAAATGCTTTCATAGCTTGCGGGTTGTTATGTTAAGGATTCTTATTTTACGTTTAATAAAATACGGGACCCAGCAGGATCAAAAGTATAGGTAAGCTCTTTGTAAGCGCTCATGGCCGTTCTAAAATTATCTTGCTGTTGAAGTGGCACATAGCTCATTAAAAATCCACCCCCACCGGCACCAGCAATTTTACAACCAGTGGCACCATTTGCAAGCGCTACCGCTACCATCTCATTAATATGCGGGTTACTTACGGCAGATGCTAGCTTTTTTTTGTTCTCCCAATTAATAGCGAGTAAATTACCCAGCACTTCAAACTGTTTGTTATTAAAAGCAGTTTCTAATTCATTTACTAGGCCTGCAATTGTTTTAAGCTCTTCAATTTTATGAGCAATATTATTAGATTGTTCTTCAAGCACACTCTCCGCTTTACGCATGACACTGGTGTTGTGCAAGATAATAGATGCTTGTAATTTATTTTTATCGGTATCAGAAAGTGAGAGGTCTGTAACTGTTACCGAATGATCCGCGTTAAACTCAATTTTTTTAATGCCTCCGTATGCCGCAATGTACTGGTCTTGTTTACCAATGGGCTTTTTGAGCATATCAATTTCAATAATACATGCTTCGTTGGCAATTTGCTCACTACTTACCTGCATCCCTTTAAAATGATATAAAGCATTTAAAAGTCCTACGGTTAATACCGATGAAGACCCAAGCCCAGAGCCCTTTGCCGTAATATCGGCGAGGGTAATAATTTCGATACCTTTTTGAATACCTACATGCTGCAGCGCTGCTTTAATAATATCGTGCTTGATATCGGCAACGTTTTCTACAATCTCATTTTCGGTGTAGTGGAGTACAATTAAATCATCAAACCTTTTTTTGACAATCACATAAATGTATTTGTCGATGGTTGCAGAAATTACCTGCCCTTTATGTGCTCCATAAAAAGAAGCAAAATCGGTGCCGCCGCCAACAAAACTTAAACGCAAAGGAGTTTGTGAAACAACCATAGTTTACAATTAATAACGCGGATTGTTTCTCCACGCATACACTGATGTAATAATATCTTGCAAGTTAAAAGTTGGTTCCCAACCCAATTGCTCTTTTGCTTTATGGGCAAGTGCAATTAAAGATGGTGGATCACCGGGTCTTTCATTTACAATGGTAAAGTTAACTTTTTGCCCCAATACCTTCTCCGTTTCTTCAATTATTTCAAGGACCGAATACCCAGCATTAGTCCCTAAATTAAATATCTGATTGGTTACTGTACCCAGTTTAGCAAGTGCTAATTCGTGAGCCCGTGCAATATCACTTACGTGGATATAATCGCGAACACCCGTACCATCTGGCGTTGGAAACTGATTGCCAAATACTTTTATCTCGTCTCTTTTACCAAGTGCGGTATCAATAACTAACGGAATCAGATGTGATTCATACCCGCGCGATTCGCCATTTTTGTGTGTTGCGCCTGCGGCGCAAAAATACCTGAATATAATATACTCGAGCCCATGCGCGGCGGCTGTGTCTGCAATAATTTGTTCATCAAAAAGTTTAGACCAGCCGTACGGGTTAACGGGCTTTAAAATATCAGTTTCGGTAATGGTATTGTTTACTGGGATTCCATACACGGCTGCTGTAGAAGAAAACAAAATAGACTTCACTGAGTACTGCTTCATTTTTTTTAAAAGCGCAATGGTGCCGGTAACGTTATTTTGATAATAAGGTAATGGACGAACAACAGAGTCGGGCACGTTAGCAGATGCTGCTAAATGAATAACACTCGTAATGTTATGCGTTGTAAAAATGGTATCTAAAATATGTTCATCAGAAAAATCAGCTTCGTAAAATGTAGCACTAGCTGGTACGGCTTCTTTTTTTCCATCTCGTAAATCATCTATTACTACAAGGCTATAACCCAGTGTTTGCAGGTGTTCACCAACAACGCTGCCTATATAACCTGCGCCGCCTGTAATGAGTATTTCCATGGTGTATTAAATGCCGCTAGCCTTTTGTCCAGTAAGCCTTTCTCTGAGTTCTAAAACAATCAGATGAAAAATGATAGAATGAATACTTTCTACCGTGCACATTTCGTGAAGGGGTACATGCACAACAAAATCAGACATGGTGTTTAATTGTCCGCCATCAAAACCAGTAACGCCAATTACAAACATGCCTTTTTGTTTAGCCGCTTTTACGGCTTCAATAATATTGCTGCTGTTACCTGATCCGCTAATACAAACTAAAACGTCGCCCGTATTTGCAAACGTATTTATTTGAGCACTAAAAATATTTTGATAGCCAGTGTCGTTGGCAATGGCCGTAATGTGTGCAATATTATCTGTGAGGCTAATGGCCTTCATGGTTTTTGCAACCGGGGCTTCAAAAAATATGCCTTTAGCAAGGTCTTGCGCAAAATGAGAAGCGTTGGCGGCACTGCCTCCATTGCCTATCACGTAAATGCTTTGGTTGTTGTTATATGCAGCCTGCAGGTGGTTGGCAAAATTTGCAAGCACCGCCGGATCTAAATTGCTAATTGTAGCTTTTACAGCCTCTAAATATTTTGCTATATCCATGTGGAGCAAATTTAGGTTATAAAGCCTTTATTTATACATAAGCGTAATTTATTTAATATGTTTTTATCTGTCACTGAATTTATTTTGTGGCTATATTTACGGCTCTTATTGTACTATGCGCATACTCTTTTTACATAGCTCGTCCGATTTGTATGGAGCCAGCAAAATATTACTGGCTATCAATGAGTTATGTACAAAAAAAGGGCATGAAGTAACCGTGGTGGTGTCGGAAGATGGCCCATTGGTATCCAAATTAAAAGACCTTGGCGCTACTATTGTAATAACCGATTTAGGCATTTTGCGCCGGCAGTACCTAAACCCGGCCGGTATGCTTAACAGACTGATGGCCAATTTTAAAGCCTATACCACATTAATTAAGCTGTGTACATCGCAAAAAATAGACCTCATTTATTCCAACACCACGGGTGTTATTGTAGGCATTTTTGTAGCCTCTAAATTAGGCATTAGACACATCTGGCATATTCATGAAATTATTGAAAAGCCCTATTTACTTTTTAGAATTTTATCGCGCCTTATCAATACCAAAAATAACCAAGCCATTGCGGTTTCTGAAGCCGTAAAAACGCATTGGACAAAATTTGTACAGCCAAATAAAATTGATGTACTGTATAATGGTGTCGATTATTGGTTGTTTGAAAATACACAATCTGATTTACGCCAGTCACTTAATATTAGCCCAAACACTATTTTAATTGGCATGATGGGTCGTGTACATTTTTGGAAAGGCCAAGACTACTTTGTAAATATTGCTGGCGAAATTTTTAAGTCGCATAAAAATGTTCATTTTTTAATAGTGGGTGACGCATTTGCAGGTTACGAATATTTGCATGATAATATCAATCAATTAATTGAAAAGCACGGCCTACAAGAACATGTTACACAACTCCCTTACAGATCCGATATTGTAAATATTTACAGCGCACTAGACGTATTTATTTTACCTTCATTACTTCCAGATCCTGCACCTGCAGTGGTTACAGAAGCAATGGCAGCGGGCCTTCCAGTGATTGCTACACAGCAAGGTGGCGCTGTAGAAATGATCGAAAACAATGTATCGGGGCTACTAATTTCTATTAACAATGCAGCCGCAGCAGCAGCCATTATTGAGCCTTTACTTACAAATGAAGCATACCGGAAAAACATGGGTACAGCGGCAAAAAAAAGAATGCAAGAAAAGTTTTCGAGAACGCAGTTTAACGAACAAATAATGGCGTGTATTGAAAAAAAGTCATAACCATACTACACAACCATTAAAAATTGCCATTATTGGCTCTAGGGGTTATCCTATTGTATACTCCGGCTACGAAACATTTGTAAAAGAAGTGAGTGAAAGACTGGTTGCACAAAATATTAGCGTGCGTGTTTATTGCCAAAAACATTTATTTAATACAAGACCAAAAACTGTAAATGGCGTTGAGCTGGTATACATGCCAACGGTTCAAAAAAAAAGTTTAAACCAACTGGTACATTCTTTTTTTTCGATGATACATGCGTGTTTCAGTAAAACAGATGTAATACTTGTTGTTAATGCTGCCAACGGACCTTTTGGACTTATTAGTTTACTGGCACAAAAAAAGACACTGATTAATGTTGACGGGCTGGAGTGGTTACGCCCTAAATGGAAGGGCCTGGGTGCTGCCTATTTTAAATTTGCAGCAAAGCTTGCTACCCTATTTTACAATACCATTATTACCGACGCCGAAGCCATGCGCCAGGTGTACCTTAAAACCTTTAACGCAGATTCTACGGTTATTGCCTATGGGGCCAATATTAGGCATTCCAAAAAACCGGAACTAATTAACCAGTTTGGCCTTACCCCCAACGAGTACTTTTTAATTGTAGGAAGGCTTATTCCTGATAATAATTCCGATTTAATACTCGAAGGCTTTAAAAAGGCCAATTCCAATAAAAAGCTGGTGATTGTTGGCGATGTACCTTATCAAGACGCTTATGCGCAAGGGATGAAATCCAATGCCAGCGATCAAATACTATTTTTAGGTTATATAACTGATAGTGAGGTACTTGCCGAGCTGTACCATCAGTCTTATGCCTATATCCATGGCCACGAATATGGTGGCACCAACCCTACCATGCTTAAAGCCATGGCTTATGGCTGCGCAATACTCGCTTTAGATACGGTTTTTAATAGAGAAATGCTTGAAAATGGCCAATTTGGTTGGTTTTTTCAAAAAACCTCTGACTCTGTTGCCTTATATTTGC
>CANHCY010000041.1 GCA_947459295.1 Chitinophagaceae bacterium | reverse complement strand
GAAGCTATAATTGCAATGTGATGCCACATCGCAATGTTACGGGGTATTAATCCAAATTTCTCTGGGCTATTCCCCACTTATCGGAAGGTTGTGTACGTGTTCCGCACCCGTTTGCCGGTCGCCATCAAAGTATTGCTACTTCATGCTGCCCCACGACTTGCATGTATTAAGCTTGCCGCTAGCGTTCATCCTGAGCCATGATCAAACTCTCCATTGTAAATGTTGTTTGATCTGACTATAATCTCAAATTAATCGAAATTAACGTCGGATATGTTTTGTTATTTTTTTTGATTACTTAAACCTTACAAGAAAACTAATTTGTAATTATGTTTTATTGTGCTGTTACTTCCAAACTTTCAAAGATCTTTTGGCTTTACTTGAGCCTTCCCATTTTATTGGGGGTGCAAAGGTAAGGGCCGATATTTTACTGGCCAAAAATATTTGTAAAAAAACGAGTCTTTTACTGGATGTTTTTGACCTAAAAATTCAAATTAAGAACTACTTGAGAAAACCCGTTTTTTTTAAACGGAGGGCAAAGATAAGAGGTTATTTTGATCTAGCAAAATTTATATAAAATAAATACTAGAAAACTTCGTTAAACCACTCATTCTGCTTTTACAAGAACTCCCGTTTTTGTTGAACGGGCGGCGAAGATAGGGCTCATTTTTGAGCCACCAAATTTTTATTGAAAAAACTTGGAATTTTTTTCTGCCTTTATCTGTAAAACTTGTCTCAAAGAACCCCCCTCTTTTTTCAAAGCGGGTTGCAAAGATAAGCGTGATTTTCTTTCTGCCAAATCTTTTTGCATTGATTTTCAATAGATTTTGTTCAAATGCAAGCCAGACAAGGGTTCTAGAACCAAAATATTTTTAAAATAAATTAAAATGATCACGTAACTCGCTCATTTTGAACCTAAATGGGCTGATCCAAGCTGCCATTTGGGTAGGCAATTGTTTCTAATACAAGGCCTTTAGCTGGTGTGCTAAAATCACATAAACTAGGATCTTTAGACAAAATCACTGCTTTAAACGCTTCAACGGCCTCCTCTTTTGATGGAGATTGCCTCGCTAACCGGAGCATCGTTCCAACCAAACCACGCACCATACCCCTCAAAAAGCGGTTAGACTTTACAGTATACGTAAATACTGAGGGACTAATGGTTTGCCAATTAGAGATTTCGATGGCGCAAATATTTGTTTTGTTGCCTGCATTTTTTTTAGAAAATGCTTCAAAATCTTGATGCTTGGGAAGCTCCAAAGCCATGGCCTGCAGGGTTTCTAGAGATACTGGAAATGGAAAATGCCAGGCTTTATCCATTAAAAAAGGATCTTTTTTAGTCGTAACCGTATAGGTGTAGGTTCTGGAAAGCGCATCAAAACGTGCATGCGCTTGGGGTGCCACTCTATATATATTATGTATAACAACGGTTGGCGGCAGTATGGCATTAAGACTATATATATGTTTACCCGTTATAGCCAGCTCCGTATCAAAATGGAAAAAGTTTTGCTTGGCATGCACCCCCGCATCGGTGCGGGAAGAGCCTGTTAGCGCAACCGGTTCTTTGACCACCGTTTGCAAAGCAGCGGACACCACAGACTGGACCGTTTCCTGTCCATCCTGTATTTGGAAACCGCATAAATCGGTTCCATTATAGCCTACTTCAATAAAAAACCTTGCCATTACGTGTAATTAGTGGGTCCAAATCTACTTCATTCTAATAAGAAAGTTAAAATCTACCGCTCATAATAAATGAGTATGTAGCAATAATTGCAGTCTACTATCTTTACGACTCAATAAATAGATATGAAAAAAATAGGAATCATGAGTTGTATGCTTTTTGCAATTGCAATAGGCACTCAAGCTCAAAACAAACCAGCAACCGCTGTAAAAAAGGAAGTGTATCAGGCCACTGCAACCAAAACAAACGATCTAGTGCACACAGAACTAGACGCGAGTTTTGATTTTAATAATGCATGGCTATTGGGTAAAGTAAAACTCACACTTCATCCGCACCACTACCCTACAAGTAATTTAGTACTCGATGCAAAAGGCATGGATGTCAAAGAAGTAGCGGTTGTGAAAAACGGAAAAAACACACCGTTGAAATTTACAAATGATGGCATGACGCTGAATGTACAGCTCGATAAAAACTATGTGAAAAACGAAAACTATACTGTTTTTATTAGTTACACTGCAAAACCAAACGACTACAAAGGCACTGGTAGCGCAGCTATCACGGATGCAAAAGGCTTATACTTTATCAATCCAATGGGTGAAGAAAAAAATAAACCTACACAGGTTTGGACCCAAGGTGAAACAGAAGGAACATCGGTATGGGTACCAACCATTGATAAGCCCAATCAAAAATCTACACAAACATTTAGATTAAAAGTACCCGCTAAATTTGTGAGTTTATCGAACGGTTTATTAACCAGTCAAGTTAAAAATAGTGATGGCACCAGAACAGATACCTGGGAAATGAAACAACCGCACGCACCCTATTTATTTTTTATAGGCATGGGCGATTACGCAGTTGTAAAAGACAAGTACAAAGGAAAAGAAGTAAGTTATTATGTAGAGAAAGAATATGAAAAAGTAGCACGTAAGATATTTGGTGAAACCCCTGCTATGATGGACTTTTTCTCTAAAAAATTAGGCGTAGACTACCCTTGGGCTAAATATGCACAAATGACAGCGCGTGATTATGTGAGTGGCGCTATGGAAAACACCACGGCTACCCTTCACCAAGAAAGTGCGCAACAAGATGCGCGCGAATTAGTGGATGGGAATAACTGGGAATCAACCATTGCACACGAATTATTTCATCAGTGGTTTGGCGATTATGTAACGGCAGAGAGCTGGAGCAATTTAACCGTTAATGAAAGTTTTGCTAACTATAGCCAACTATTATGGTGGGAACACAAACTAGGTAAAGACGAAGCACTATTTGAACATTACAATGAAATGCAGGGTTACTTATTTAGCGGCTCTCAAAATAAAGACCTTGTTCGTTTTAATTACAACGACAAAGAAGACATGTTTGACGCCGTAAGCTACAACAAGGGCGGACGCATCTTACATATGCTGCGTAATTATATTGGCGACGACGCCTTTTTTACGGCACTCAATAAATATTTAAGCGCCAACAAATTTGGTAACGGTAGTGCCCACAAATTAAGAATGGCTTTTGAAGAAGTAACAGGCAAAGACCTTAACTGGTATTTTAACCAGTGGTATTTTGGAAGCGGTCATCCTAAATTAGAAATTAGTTACGACTACAATAATGCTACACGCACTGCATCTGTCATTGTTGCACAAACGCAAAAGGGTGATAAAGTATTTAAGCTCCCTATCAATATTGATGTATGGAATGGCGATGCAAAAACACGCCATATGGTTTGGGCCGAAAATAAAGTAGACACATTTAATTTTACGGTTACCGCAAAACCAGACAATATTAATGTGGACGCTGATAAAATTTTATTGGCAGAAAAAAAAGATACCAAAACACTGGAAGCTTATGCGCACCAGTACTTTCATGCGGGCAACTTCTTAGACAGAAGAGAAGCTATTGCATTTATGTATGATATTGACAATGCAAAAAGTGAATTGGGCCGAAAAGTATTATTGGCTGCCTTATCAGATACTTCATTTAGAATTAGATCTTTTGCCATCAATGCATTTACAAGACTAGCTTCTGATGCTGTTGTTATAAACAAGGCGGTAGAAATAACTAAAAAAGATCCTTCCCGCCTTGCGAGAGCCGCTGCCATTGATTATTTAGGCATGCAGCGTAGCGAATTATTAGCTGATTTATTTACAAATGCTTGTTATGATTCTAGTTACACCGTTTCGGGAGCTGCATTAAGAGCGCTTACAGATATTGATAGTGCTGCAGGTAAAAAAATGACCATCTTACTTAATAAGCAGCCGTCTAAGGGAAGATTAAATGCTACACTCATCGAAAATAGTATCCGTTTTGGTGACGCTAATTCTTATGATTTTATCATGAGCAGCTTTAACAAAATGGGCTTAACTATGGAAAAAATTCAGATGACCAATCAAATTGCTTTCTTTTTAGGCAAAACAAATGATGTGGTAAAAATCAAAGAAGGCGTTACTGCCATTGTAGACTTTAGAGAATCAATTCCTGAGGCTTACAAACCGCAGATCTCTCCAATGATTAACAAAGGTCTTACAGGGCTTGTAACGAGCTTAGAGAATGCCGGAAATAAAGAAGCGGCTAATTTTGTATCAACAAAACTACCCGCTCCCAAAAATTAAAATATAGTGTCAAGTGTGGTACCTAATTACATAGGTACTACACTTGATTTTGTTGTTACTTTTAAATCGATAGGCGCATCCTGCCCCATTACATTCATCGTTCCTTTTAGGCCACCAGTGCCAGTTTCTGATTTTAACATTCCTGTTTTAGCATCGTAAATACGCTTTAATTTAATGGTACCCTGCGTATTTTGCTTGATTTCCATTCCATTTTGATTGAGCGTATTTGAAAGTTTAACGTTGGTTAAAACATTCACGCTTATATCTGTGTCAGTTACTTCTGCAATTACAAATAAAGACTCTGTTGTAGCTTCTGGCTTACTAACTGCTACGTTCCACTGATGTGATGCTTTAATAGAAGCAGCAGGAAGTGTTAGAAAATATTTTGCTTGATCATTAGTGCCGTTGTTTTGCGCTAACAAAGCATTTAGTACTTCGGAACCTGCAGCACTAACCGTGTTTACTACTTTCCCATTTTCGATGGTATAATCAACTGGCTTATTCAGTGCTTTTAATTGGTCGGCTACCATACGATTTGATTTTAAACTTGCATCTTCCGAATCAAATTTTTGTTCGTTACCCATGGCGTTTACAGAACCCGTAATTCTAGTGATCGCAGTAGATAAATGATAACCCGCACCTGATACCGATTTAAGTTCACAAACTTCATAAATTTTAGAACCATTAGAGAGCTCAATATCTTGACCCATCATAGACATGCTGGTGATATTATTAGATTCTGTTACGACTTTAAATTTTGTTCCTGCAGGCAGTTTTGGTGCTTGCGCATTTGTTGTGAACGCTGCTGCAAATAAAGCAGCAACGATGATTGATTTTTTCATAAGATTATTTTTTAACTAAGATCTTGTAGAATAATTTTTGAATACATTTGGTTACCAGTCGCCGCCAGCGCCGCCGCCACCGCTGCTACCGCCACCAAATCCGCCAAAGCCGCCGCCACCACCCCCGCCAAATCCACCACCACTACCTCTTCCTCCACCTAATAGCGACCCGAGTAACATACCTGTAGCAATATCAGAGTAGCCACCACGTGACATAGAACCTCCGCCACCTCTACCGCCGCCTTTTACAACGAAAATTAAAATAAAGAGTAGCATTCCTAAAAAAGTAACGAGTGGTTTACCTTTTGATTTTGCTTTTTTCTCTTTTTTAACTTTGTATTCGCCAACGGCTGCTTTGCTTAATGCATTAATAGCATCATCTAAGCCTCTATAATAATTTTGTTCTCTAAAAGCAGGAACAATTTCGTTGTTGTAGATAGATGAGGCTGTTATATCTGGTATAGCGCCTTCTAGGCCGTAACCAACTTCGATACGAACTTTGCGGTCATTAATGGCTGCAATAATAAGCACGCCATTGTTGGTGCCTTTATGGCCTATACCCCATTCTCTAAATAATTTATTGGCATACTCCTCTATCGGGTAACCATCGAGGGTTGGAATTAATACTATAGCTATTTGGTTGGAACTACTATCATCTAGCGCTACTAATTTTTGCTCTAGAATTTCGCGCTGCTCAGGTGACAAAACACCCGCCACATCGTTTACTAATTTTGGTGGATTAGGACGTGGCAAAATATTTTGTGCAAATGTGATTTGCGCAAAACAAGCAAACAATAAAAGCGTGATTAATTTTTTCATGTGCAGATAGCCTGGCAATTATCCAAAAACAATAGTATCGGATAATTCGTTTTTATCGGTTGCAGCATCATAGGGGAAATGCTGCTTGAGCGCTTCCCCTATTGCTGTAATCATATTTGCTAAACCTTCGGCGTAATGAGACTGCTTATAGGCTTCTAACATTTTAGCTACTTCGACTTCCCAAAAAGCGGAGCCTACTTTTTCATGAATACCTGCATCTCCAAAAACAGCAAGTTGTCTGTCTTTGATGGCCACATACACAAGTACTGCATTTTTAGCAGCCGTATTTTGCATGCCCATTTTATAAAACATTTCCTGTGCACGGTGAACGGGGTTCATGAATCTACATTTGTTTTCGATGTAAATACGAACCTCGCCACTTGTGCGCATTTCTGCGTTTTTAATGGCTTCTACAATACGGGCCTGTTCTGGTTCCGTAAAATAGGACTGTGGCTTTTTAGAAAATAGGTTAAACATGAAGCTGATTAAACGGTCAATTAGAATTTAACTTCTGGTGCTTTTTCTGAACCAGCTTCTGCCTTAAATCCTTCTTTGGTTTTAAAGCCAAACATACCCGCAAAAATATTGTTAGGGAATGTACGCGCTTTAACGTTGTAAGCAGCTACTGCATCATTAAAATCGTTACGTGCAACTTTAATACGGTTTTCAGTGCCTTCTAATTGCGTTTGCAAACCTCTAAATGCATCATTAGCACGTAGGTTTGGATAGTTTTCTGTAACCATCAACAACTTACCCAATGCTTGTGATAACTGACCTTGCGCTGCTTGGTATTGTTGAATTTTTTCAGGAGACAAATCGTTGGCATCCAATTTTACTTGGGTAGCACTTGCTCTAGCACTAATTACATTTTGCAATGTTGTTTGCTCAAAATTAGCTTCCCCTTTTACGGTGTTCACTAAGTTTGGAATAAGATCGGAACGACGCTGATAATCACTCTCTACATTCGCCCATTTGTTTTTTACTGTTTCATCTAATGTTACTAGTCCGTTATAACCGTTACAACCGCATCCACCTAATAATAATACAAGGGCGGCAATGACAATAAGGGTTAAATTTTTTGTACTCATTTTGTTTGATTTTTTATTTTATATAGCAAAGTAAGCAAATAGTATGCCACCCTAAATATTTAGGCTTGCCGTTTATCACAATTTAACAGAAATTAAGGATGCTACGCAGTTATGGCAGCAATACCCGGTAAAACTTTGCCTTCAAAGTACTCCAGCATAGCGCCTCCACCCGTTGAAACGTAGCTTACCTTGTCTGTAAAGCCAAAGATGTTTACGGCAGCAACGCTGTCTCCACCTCCTACTAAAGAAAACGCTCCTTTAGCGGTAGCAGCAGCAACTGCCTCAGCAATAGCTTTGGTTCCAGCCTGGTAATTTTCCATTTCAAAAACGCCCATAGGACCGTTCCATAAAATGGTTTTACTGCTTTCTATAACGGCTGCAAATTTGGCACGTGTAGTTTCGCCAATGTCGAGACCCATCCATCCGTCCGGAATAGACATACTCTCGCAATTTTTACGCTCGGTGGTATTAGAAAATTCGGTGGTAATAATATTATCTACAGGGAGGTGAATGTTAACGCCTTTTGCTTTTGCCTTGGATAAAATTTCTAGTGCTAAAGGCATGCGGTCGTCTTCACAAATGGAAGTTCCAATGGTGCCACCCTGTGCTTTAAAAAAGGTATACGCCATACCACCACCAATAATAATATCTGTAGCACGGTCTAATAAATTTTCAATAATTAAAATTTTATCAGACACTTTAGCGCCGCCAATAATTGCGGTGAAAGGTTTTGCTGAACCATGTAAAACTTTTTCGGCACTAGCTACTTCGGCGTTCATGACAAGGCCAAACATTTTACTGCCTGTTGCAAAAAACTGCGCAATCACAGCAGTAGATGCGTGTGCACGGTGCGCCGTTCCAAATGCATCATTTACATATACATCTCCAAGGTTGCTTAGCTTTTGTGCAAAAGCCTCGTCGCCTTTTTCTTCTTCTTTATAAAAACGTAAATTTTCTAGTAATAACACTTGCCCTGCCTCTAATGCAGCCGCTTTGTTTACCGCTTCATCTCCAATACAATCGTTTGCAAATTGAACCTCTACACCAAGTAGTTTTGACAAATGACCCACAATATGAATTAAAGAATATTTAGGCGTAGGGCCCTCTTTTGGACGACCTAAATGACTCATTAGTGTGACAGATCCACCATCCTTAATAATCTTTTGAATGGTAGGGATAGTAGCACGCATGCGCGTATCATCGGTAATGTTATAAGCGTCGTCTAATGGAACATTAAAATCGACACGAATTAAGGCTTTTTGACCGGCAAATGAATGACTAGAAAATTGGCTCATAATTATTTAGATATTAAGCCTGCAAAATATTTAACGGTGCGTACCAATTGACTTACATAACTCATTTCGTTATCGTACCAGCTTACTGTTTTAACAAGCTGTACATCGCCTTGTGTCATTACTTTTGTTTGCGTTGCATCAAATAATGAACCGTAAGAAATACCAATAATATCAGTGCTTACTAATTCGTCTTCGGTGTAACCAAAAGATTCGTCAGAAGCTTTTTTCATCGCTGCATTTACTTCTTCGGCAGTAACTTTTTTAGATAAAATAGTAGTTAGTTCAGTTAAAGAACCTGTGATAGTAGGAACGCGTTGTGCAGAGCCATCTAATTTACCTTTTAGATTAGGTAGAACAAGACCAATTGCTTTTGCAGCACCGGTGCTGTTAGGCACAATGTTTTGTGCAGCTGCACGTGCTCTGCGTAAATCACCTTTAGGATGTGGTGCATCAAGGGTGTTTTGATCGTTGGTGTATGCATGAATGGTTGTCATGATACCTGCCACAATGCCGTAATTGTCATCTAACACTTTAGCCATTGGAGCTAAACAGTTAGTAGTACAAGAAGCACCAGAAATAATAGTTTCTGTACCATCTAAAATATCGTGGTTTACATTAAATACAACGGTTTTCATTTCGCCAGTAGCTGGTGCAGAAATTACTACACGCTTAGCACCTGCCGTAATGTGCGCAGCTGCTTTTTCTTTATCGGTAAAAAATCCAGTAGACTCAATTACAACGTCTACACCATGCGCTCCCCAAGGAATTTGCGCTGGATCACGTTGTGCATATATTTTTACAGACTCACCATTTACAGTGATGGCGTCTTCGGTAGCAGTTACAGTAGCGTCAAAACGACCCTGTGCACTATCATACTTTAATAAGTGTGCTAAAACCTGCGGGCTAGTAAGGTCATTGATGGCAACGATTTCGATACCATCCATGTTATATATTTGACGGAAAACTAGGCGGCCAATACGACCAAATCCATTGATTGCTACTTTAACTGTACTCATTTGATTGCTTGTTTAATTGTATAATAACGTAAAGAAGATGCAAATTTACGCCGAATAGCAGAAATAGCCCCTTTTTTTTAAAATATAAATGAGAAATATTTGGGCGAGAAACCTTCACGCCTTATTTTTGCGTCCCGAATAACACATTTGGTCCCGGAGCGTTCGTCTAACGGTTAGGACCTCAGGTTTTCATCCTGGTAATACGGGTTCGATTCCCGTACGCTCTACAAAGCCTCCCATGCAAATGGGAGGCTTTTTTGTTGCGAAGACGCGAAACAAGCTTGCTTGATTGAGCGGATAAGCGATAAAAAAGCCAAACGAACACGTAGTGTTTGTTTGAAAGGCTTTGGGTAAGGTGCCCACCGAGGAAGTCGGCGAAAGGATTGAGCCGACAGTCCCGAGTTTAATTTAAATGACATCCAACTTACGTTTCAAGCCATCATACAACTCTTTGTGTTTTGCTGGATTAGTTGTCTTTATTTTCTCCAAATTTTGCAGCTTCCACTTTACAGATGGGTATGCTTCAAAATTATAGATTGACCAATCGGGTATGCAATTTTTAAAGCCAAGGATAAATGATTTATCCTCCTCTGTTATTGACACTTGTATAGTTTTAACCATCATCTCTCTTACAAACTCGTATTCCTCATAATTAAACTGCTCTTCAGACATGCCAGCAAATTGATTATCCATTGCCAATCGCTGGTCTTGTAAATTTGGAAATAATACATCTTGTATTGACCTATCGGAGCTAAGCAGTCTATATAAGAAGCCTTCTTTAATCTCTTTAGTAAATCCCTCCCTTTGCATAAGGTGTTTAATATCAAAAATATCACGAGGATGTTGTCTATCCATAGCAGCGCAAACTTTCCCACCATACAATTGTCCGTTAGGGACAATATTTATTGAACAGAAAGTGTCAAATTTTTCTTGGGCTTTTGTACAAAGAGTCTTTTCTGTAACTACACCAATAACACCTCTAATAATTTGGCTTACTTCAATTTTAATTATTGCATCGTTGTGGGCCACTATTAGTTTATGCAGTTCTTGTTTATGCTCTACCCTACTACCCTGCAAACGTTTTTCAATACGATTCTTGATTTTGATTAATGCTTCTGAAATATTTTTGAAAGAGGTGTCTCTGTCCTCAACAGGAACATAAGTAAGATCAATATCCACCGATAGTCTTGGCATATCTCTATCAAACAAATTAATAGCCGTACCTCCATGCAGCGCAAAACTAGGATCTAAAGCAATTTCAGGGATTACGCTAATTAATAAAGCTACTTGTTTGTGATAATTATTGTTACTCATTATTAAAGAGCGTTTTAGGTACTGTTATTTGATATTTTGAAACATACACACCCTCTTTTACAAGACTTCTTTTACCTTTTCCTAAATCAACTTTAGAGAGATTTAAATGGTTATACCAACCGTGGTTAAGACGCTCTGCCATAAATAAAAACAACCTTTTAACTTTTATAGATGTACACGCTTCTAATAGTGCTTGCACAAGTGTTGGACGAAGATCAACTAAGTTTTCCATTAGCTCATAGCATTCAATGATATCAAATTTTTCAGGAGCTAAGTATAAACACTCCATTATTGCCCTAGCTGGGCTCGACACTTTTATTGAAAAGTTTGCCGACGAGAATTCAGTTAAACCTAATTCCTTTGGTAAAAATGAAGTTGCCTTGTAGCTGATTGACGGAACCCAATTGTAATTTCTAAACCAAGTTGGTAGCTTTTCTTTTTCACCGCCAAATAACCATACTTGAACAGTATTCAATTCTATATAATGTGCTTTGCCTTGTAGTGCAAGCGCTGTTCTACCTCCAGGATGCACTGAAAGTCCTGATTGTTTTTGCAAAGCATAAACACCACCTTCATAACTAGGCTGATTGTTACTGCGATACATTGCTCCATTTCCCAAGGCCTTTAACCACCCACTATTTCGATAATATTTTTGTAAGTCAAGGCTGTAACCCTCATTTAATAACCAAGAAGATTGTAGTACAACATCTTGGGGGATTGTTGACAATAATTGATTTATTTTTGTTCTATTTTCAGTAGTCATACTACGGTTTTATAAGTAAAAATAAACTAAAAACTAATATTGTTAACTTTTTTCCTATTTTAAGCAGTAATACTACCTAAAAATACAAATTTATAAACTAAATTATAGTTTGGTGTCGAAACATAAGTCAGAAAACGCGATTTTTGACTTATATCAGAAAACAGTTGTCAAAAATTAAACTTTTTGAATCATAAGCAATTATTGAAGGCATAAAGTATGAATAACCGGTAGGGGCCTTCTCATTCCTTCCTGACTCATATTTTACAAGCTGGATCTTACTAATGTTATTTTAGCGAAGTAACATTCAATAGCTTATGTTTTACTTTAAGACATAAAAGTAAAATAAGATAAATTATACTTTGTTTGAAAGGCTTTGGGTAAGGCACCCACCGAGGAGCACAGTCCTTCATATACTCTCCATTCCACGCATATTTCTAAGTATTTACCGATGTGCACTTATCACCAAGTTTAATTAAACTGCATTTTACATTCATAATACTTACCTTTAACGTAAGTATCGTAAAACGTTAGTATGATACTTAGTTTTGGAAACAGAGAAACATTAAAGATTTGGAACGGCGAGGTTTCAATGAAACTACCCATAACAATTCAAGAAATAGCTAGAAGGAAATTGAGAATGCTTCACAGATCAGAGAACCTAATAGACTTGTCAATTCCCCCTTCAAATCACCTTGAAAAATTAAAAGGTTATTTAACGGGCTACTACTCTATTAGAATAAATAATAAGTGGAGAATTATATTTATATGGTGCAATGAAAATGCAGAACAAGTTGAAATAATAGATTACCACTAAATAATTATATGAAAAAATTGAAAAATATTCATCCAGGAGAAGTTTTAAAAGAAGAGTTTTTAAAACCGCACAACATCAGTGCATACAGGCTTTGCATGGATATCAATGTACCACAAACTAGAATTTCAGAAATAATCAAAGGCAATAGAAGTATCACTGCAGACACAGCACTTAGGCTTTCAAAATACTTTGGCAATACTCCTAACTTTTGGCTAGGCATTCAGAATGACTTTGATATTGAAGAGGAAATCACACAAAAAGGTGACGAGATTAAGCTTATAAAAAGATATACAGCGAATTAAAAAAAACTATGAAAATGGAACTTTTAATAAAATCAAAAAAAGAATATCACCAAATAATGGTGACTATTTATACGCTAATGAATAAAGGGGAAAAGAAACTAACAAAGCTAGAATTAACTACACTTTCCCACTTAACAAAAGCAGCAGCGCTATATGAAGAAAATAATGTGACCATGCTACATTCCTGAAGGAGATTCATATGGTATTTTATATTGATACTATAATACTAACTGAAAAAAAATAATCATGGCTTCTACTCTAATAAAAAAACGATGCGTATTGAAAAAGTATTGTTTGATTTGCCCGGAAAAATTACGCTAAAAATGGAGGATGGCAGAATGATTATTTCTCCATTAAAGTATTTCCCAGATTTGAAAAAATTGAGTGTTGAGAAAAGAAAAAAACACACAATAGTAGATGATAGAACAATTTTGTTTACTTATTCGGACGCTGTCTATCATTTAGAAGATTTTATTGGTCTAGAAGATAATTGGAGAAAAAGATAGTAGAAAAAACCGAATAAATAGGCCTTCAAAATGACTTTGATATTGAAGAGGAAATTACACAAAAAGGTGACGAGATTAAGCTTATCAAAAGATATTCAGCGAATAAGTGAGTCTTATTATTATTATTCTACAATAAGTTTCTGTTGCTCCACAATAAAATCGAATGAAAGTTCTGCCAGTTTTTTCCCATTTACAAGAGCATCCCATGGCTCGTGCCCTCTATTTAAAAGCGTGTGTAATTTATACGTAGCACCTGTTGTCATGTATATGTCCCGCAATTCAATTGCACTTGAATATTTTACTGTAGAATCTGCAGTACCATGAGCAATCATGATAGGAGCATCTGAGCGGTCAAAGCGTTGATATTTATAAATATTATTTGTTGAAGTTACAGCAACACCGCTACCCCAGAAATCTAAGACCGTTTTTATGGTGTACGTCTTATTCAAATTGGTAGTTGCCAAGGTAGGATCAGTATCCAAAGTAATTTCGTTGGTAAAATCTGTTGTATTTGTTATACCTAGCGAAGTAGCTACAATTGCACCAGCCGAACCGCCTCCCACTGTTATGTAATTTGTATCTATGTTGTATTTGTTTGCATTTGCTATCAGCCATCTAATTGCAGCCTTTGCATCTCTATGTGCCGGATACATAGCCAGGAATTGAGATTGGTTAGCAGATGGTACACTGTTTTGTGCATATTGAATCCATTGCGTAGGTACAGTACCCTTATCTCCCAGTAATCGATAGTTTATAGAAAAAGCTACCCAACCTCTTGAGGCAAAGTAATTTGCAAGATTTACGATGTTAACGTCACTTTTATCGCCGGCGTAAAATCCTCCTCCATGAATTAATAATATAGCTGGGTGTTTTTTAATATTACCCAAAGGTTTATAAACATCTAATTTTAAATCCATTATTGAATAAGAAGCACTATTTAATGTCTGATGACTAAGCCCCTGACAGTAGATGATATTTTTTTCAACTATTACCGTATATGTTGATGCCGATTTAACAGACATCTGATTCAAAAAATTAGTTTCTGTACTTTTATCTTTATTACAGGAAGACAGTGTAATCAGTACTAATACTGCTTTTAATAATTTCTTCACAGATTTTTTTATTTATCTCCAATACTAACCAACCAGCAATCAAAAGTCTTATAATTATTTTTTGGTTGGAGGAATCTGATCAACTTGAACTTTAACCTGATTTAGTATTTCTGCTTGTAAAGAGTCAATACTTTTTGTGACAAAAACTACATCTTGATGTGATAAATTACTGTTGTCAACTATTTGACGAATCAATGAAAGCTTTTGATAATGTTTGTTGATATCTACTTCTGAAAATTTCAAAGTAAATATTTTTTCAGCTGTAAATGCTGTTAAACACATCATTGACATTCCGAAAAAAAATCCTTTTGTAAAGTTTTTTGAGTTTTTCATTTTTTGAATTATTTAAAATTTAAACTATTAAAAATGCCTAATAGCACGAACTAAGACACCTGCGTTGTTCTTTTGGGTTTGGTTATTAGTATACCCGTCCTTGAATTTAACTGTCCAAGCACCGATATTAGTCATCTCTGTAGAACTCCAATACCACCATTCCCCTATTGACATATTTAAACCTGACAGTGATTTTTGATTGAAAAGCAATGTAAGTTCGTGATATGAAGGCAAATACCAATCAGCATATCTTACATTATCAACGGTAACAGAATAATTCATACATACAGATGCTGCATTATCACTGTTTGAGTTAGAATAGGAAGCAATTACGGCCGTATTGTTTCTACCAGCACCTATACCATCTCCAAATGTCCTAATAGTACTACTTACTCCCCAAATCACACCATTAGATTGATTTGTAGTAGCTGCAATGAGCCCATGTTGTCCATTATCATACACATAAAACACTATTCCTCCACCATAGGATTCCCCTATATAATGTGCTGCTGGCAAAGTACCATACGTTCCATTTGCCATTAAAGCTTGTGTTGCGGTTCCACCACTTACAACGAAACTTGAAGCAGTTACTTTTCCACTTGTTTTTACATCAGTAACTGAAGTATTACCTAATTGAATAGTGTTATTGTCACTAACTGAAGCACCATAGCCAATTGCAGTCGAATTAGATCTTGCTGCAGCTACATTAGAAGTACTTCCAATTGCAGTATTTTGAGAACCAGTTGTACTTACTAAACTATTATACCCTAAAGCTGTATTATCATTTCCAGTGGAATTCGCTAATAGTGCGGAATGTCCAAATCCGGAATTATTATCCCCGGTAGTATTTCCTTTTAAGGCTTCAAAACCAAATGCGTTATTTTGATATCCACCATTAGTAGTACTCAGAGCTCCATTACCAACTGCGTTATTACTATACCCATCGACAAGTGATGATAATGTGGTTACACCAATGGCAATATTATTAATTGCGGAAGTAGACGTATTTGTACTAAAGTTTTTCCCACCTACATTGGCACTGGAACCAATGGCGATATTATTACTTCTCGAATTAGTTCCTTTACCTATATAAATACCATTTGCACTTAAATCATTTTGGAAAGTTTTATCGCCTGCAAAAGATTGAGAGGTTGTACTTATGAAACCTCTTACTGTTGTGGTGGCGTCTGGTATAGTAAGCGAATGGGTGGCGACTAAAGGAGTCCCTGAAGAAGTAGAAGACCAACCTAAGGCATTAGTAGTCGAACTTGATATTGCAAAAGTATGCGAAGTGGCAGTTTGAGTATTTAAAGTAGATAATCCATTACTTCCCCAATATGGAATTCCCGTACTGCCTGCAATCAATACTTGACCATCGCTACCTTTAGTTAATTTGCTTAAAGTATTAGCAGCACTTGCATAAAGAATATCACCTGTTGCATAAGTGCTTTGACCTGTACCACCATTTGTTGCAGTTAAAGTTCCCGCCAAAGTTACAACTCCACTTGTTGCAGTAGCAGGTGTTAAACCAGTAGTACCGCCAGAAATTGTAGTTACTCCTCCACTAGAAGGTGATGCCCATGTTAAAGTTCCATTTCCAGTAGTACTCAATATCTGTCCACTGGAACCATGGGTATTTGGATAAGTAACTGTACCAGCTGTTAATGTACCACTTGTTTTAACATTAGTCACTGCAGTTGTACTTGCTGTTCCATCAGCACCTAATTGAATAGTATTACTTTCAGAAACTTTTGCATTCGCTCCAATTGCCGTTGCATTGTTTAAATTGCTCGAGGCTACATTGGCATTATATCCAAGAGCCGTATTATCATCTCCGGTAGTATTGGCGTTTAGTGCCCCATAACCTACTGCCGTATTTTCATATCCTACAGTATTCGATCTAAGTGCTTCATAACCAAAAGCACTATTACTGTTATTAAGTGTGTTATTATTAAGTGCTTGATATCCAAAAGCAGTATTCCCAGCACCAGTAGTATTCCTTTCTAATGCGTATACTCCGACAGCTGTATTTCGAGTTCCTGATGAATTCGCATCAATTGCATTAGCTCCTATAGCTAAGTTATCTGTTCCACTACCGAATCCTTTTCCAAACTTATGTCCATTTACTACAATATCACTATTAAATGTTTTAGCACCATAGAATGTCTGTGTGCTAGTGCCAACAAGCCCTCTAGTAGTTAGTGTAGTTCCAGCATCAGGTATATTAAAAGTATGTATACTCCCTGAGCTGCTAATATTAAAATCTGTACCTGTTGTGCCTACAGCGAAAGTCTGTGATGATGCTGATAGCGTATTTAATGATGTAATTGAATTTCCTATTCCAATTGCTGTACGAAAATCTGATGCGGATAATGCAGATATCGTATTATCAATGTTTATTCTAGGAAAAGTAATTGCTGAAGGATTTGTCAGAGTGAAAAAATTCCCCCCCACAGTTGTCGCTCCAAGATTTGTTCTTGCCGCTGCAGCCGTAGTTGCACCCGTTCCTCCATTGGCTACACTTAATGCAGTCGTTAAGCTTAATGAGCCAGCGCTTAGAGACGTCCCTACAACTCCACTTCCACTAATATTGAAATTAGAGCTGGCTTGTTGCGAGGTTCCATTGGCGATATAATTACCACTTCCCGCAGGAACATCTGCAGAAGTTAATTGTCTAAAAGTTGGAGCTCCACTTCCTGATGTTGGACCAGCGAATACAAAGTTCTGTGAAGTAGTTGATGCACCCGTCCCGCCAAAAGTCGTTGAAATAACGCCACTTAATGCTGCTGTTCCATTAAAATCATTTCCATAAATACTTCTTGCTGTGGCAAGTGCAGTAGCGGTACTTGCATTTCCTGTTAAGGCTCCCGTAAATCCAGTAGAAGTTACTGAGGTTAAACCTGTAACACTAGTATAGGTTCCACCTAAGCTCATTGCAGTTGATCCTAATGTTACGGAGCTATTAGCTAATTGTCCATTAGTAATACCTGCTGTGCTTGATAAATTACTTGTTGTTATTCCAGTTGCTGATATCGTTCCTCCTGATATGCTTATACCTGAGCCAGCTCCTGCTGTTAATGCGCTTTGTTTGGTATTAAATACATCATAATCAGCCTTGCTCAATAATCCAGCTGTAGTTCCTGTTTGTGATGCAAGTGGTATTGTTAAATTAATTGCAGGTGTTGTAGTTGCATTGGTAACTGTAGATGTAAACGTATTTCCACTCGCATTCACTGTGATTGGATTTACTGAGGTTACTGTTCCTCCTGTACCACTCGCCGTTAAAGTTCCGCCACTTAGTGATAATCCCGATCCTATTGCTACCGCACCTGGCGCTGCATCTGACGCACTAATACTTCCCAATAATTTACCTGCGGTTACGTTTTGCATTTTTGCATAGGTCACCGCTGAGTTTGCAATAGTTGATGTAAAAGTTCCAGTGCCAGAACCTGTCACATCGCCAGTTAAGGCAATCGTTTGATCCCCGGTATTAGATCCACTTAATGTGGTGATGCCTAATTTTGTTTTAATAGTTGATACAGTTTCATCGCCTGTATTTACACCAGAGGTATTAGATAGGACGCCCGATTGTACATCTGTTACATATTTTTTATTTGTACTCTCTGAAATGTCGGCTGTGGTTGCGTCCGCTCCAGCTGTCACTAATCCTTTTGCATCGTAGGTAATTTTTGTTTTTGTAGCATTAGATATCGCTGAGTTAGGTGCAACAAAATCAGTACCCGCAACTGCTGCTGTCATTGCACTTGTTCCGTTGCCTTTTATTAGTCCCGATAATGTAGTCGCTCCAGTACCACCATTGGCTACACTTAATGCTGTGGTTAAACTTAATGAACCAGCGCTTAAAGATATTCCTACTACTCCACTTCCACTAATATTGAAATTAGAACTTGCTTGTTGCGTAGTTCCATTGGCAATATAATTACCACTTCCAGCTGGTACATCTGCTGAGGTTAATTGCCTAAAGCTTGGAGCACCTGATCCTGATGCTGGCCCAGCAAATACAAAATTTTGTGAAGTAGTTGAAGCGCCCGTTCCTCCAAACGTAGTTGAAATAACACCACTTAATGCAGCCGTTCCATTAAAGTCATTTCCATAAATACTTCTTGGTGTAGCTAAGGCTGTTGCGGTGCTTGCATTACCTGTTAAAGCTCCTGTAAATCCAGTAGAGGTTACTGAACTTAGTCCTGTAACACTTGTGTAGGTTCCACCTAAACTCATTGCAGTTGATCCTAATGTTATAGAACTATTTGCTAGTTGTCCATTGGTAATACCTGCAGTAGCGGATAAATTACTGGTCGTTATTCCAGTTGCTGATATCGTTCCTCCTGATATGCTTATACCTGAGCCAGCTCCTGCTGTTAATGCTCCTTGTTTGGCATTAAAGGCTGTATAGTCCGTATTGCTTAATAATCCAGCTGTTGTTCCTGTTTGTGATGCAAGTGGTATTGTTAAATTAATTGCAGGCGTTGTAGTTGCATTGGTAACTGTAGATGTAAACGTATTTCCACTCGCACTCACAGTAATTGGATTTACACTCGTTACAGTTCCTCCTGTACCACTCGCCGTTAAAGTTCCGCCACTTAATGACAATCCCGATCCTATTGCTACCGCACCTGGCGCTGCATCTGACGCACTAATACTTCCTAATAATTTACCTGCGGTTACGTTTTGCATTTTTGCATAGGTCACCGCTGAGTTTGCAATAGTTGATGTAAAAGTTCCAGTGCCTGTTCCTGTTACATCTCCTGTTAATGTTATAGTTTGATCTCCAGTATTTACACCAGTTGTATTAGATAATACGCCTGCCTTTATATCAGTAACATAATTTCTATCTGTACTTGGTGCAATGTCTGCTGTGGTTGCATCTGCACCTGCTGTTACCAATCCTTTTGCATCGTAGGTGATTTTTGTTTTAGTAGCTCCAGTGATAGTTCCGTTTGGCGCCACTTTGGCATTAAACAGGTCATAATCAGTCTTACTTAATAATCCAGCTGAAGTTCCTGTTTGTGATGCAAGTGGTATTGTTAAATTAATTGAAGGGGTTGTAGTTGCATTTGTTACCGTTGATGTAAATGTATTTCCACTCGCACTCACAGTAATTGGATTTACGTTCGTAACAGTTCCTACACCACCGGTTCCTCCTGCAACATCTATCCTAATAGATCCATTTCCATTAGTTATTACTACACCATTGCCAGCAGTTAGTGTAGATTTTGTTAAAGTATTTCCAACGCTATTTCCAATTAACAATTGACCATCCGTGTAACTTGATTGACCAGTTCCTCCATTCGTAACTCCAATCACACCCGAAATCTGCCCAGACCCAAGTGACATATTTGATATTGCTGTACCAACAAATGCTGTGGTAGCCAATTGTGTTGAGTTATTGCCAGTTGCAGCTGTTGGAGCTGTTGGTGTTCCTGTGAAAGATGGCGAAGCTATCGTTGCTCTTAATGCTATATCAGCCGTGTTACTTGTAATGCTCGCAGTGTTTGAAGTGACTCTTGTGTCAAGCGCAGTGATACTCGAAGTGTTTGAAGCTACCCTTGTATCAAGTGCAGCTATCGCATTAGTATTTGAAGTAATGCTAGCTGTATTAGATCCAATCTTTGTATCAAGTGCATTTTCAGCCGCAGTAGCTCTGGCAATTTCAGCAGCTAAATCAGCTGCATTTGAAGTAATTGAAGTCGTATTACTAGCAGTATTTGCAGATATTCTAGCATCTAATGCTGTAATGCTAATGGTATT
>CANHCY010000040.1 GCA_947459295.1 Chitinophagaceae bacterium | reverse complement strand
GTAGAATTATTTGTTACCAAAGACCAAGAAGTTTTTGTAAACGAAACGGCGCCACGTGTACACAATAGTGGACACCATAGTATTGAAGCAAATTACTCAAGCCAATATGATATGCTATGGCGCATCATGCTCAATTATCCACTTGGTAATCCAGACGCTATTTTACCTTCTGCCATCGTAAATATTTTAGGTGCTGAGGGTCATAGTGGTGAAGCCGTGTATAACAATCTTGCAGAGGTATTAAGTATGGACAATGTGTTTGTTCATTTGTATGGTAAAAAGCAAACAAAGCCTGGTCGTAAAATGGGGCACGTAACCATTATGCACACCGACTATCAAGACCTCAGGTACAAAGCCAATAAAATAAAGCACACATTAAAGGTGGAGGCAAAAAAGTAATTAGGAAAAATGGATAACCAAAACGGTTATCTAAATTCTTTTTTAGAAACGCCGCTCGACATTTTTTTATTAATAGTAAGAGGTCTCGTATAACCAATACCCATCATGCTTTTAATTTGCATGCCTGGCGAATTTTTATTTTCGCCAAAGAGTCTTACATCATCATCGTAAATAAGATCCAGATTGTAATTCGCGGAAAAATATTTGTTGATTTTGAAGGAGAAAAAATTGGTCATAAACACGTCAATATTTTCTGGCTTATTTGAATAGTTGGAGAACAAATCCAAACGGCCTCTATAATTGATGTTTCGTGCAATTACATTGTTATGGTTGATCGTAGCAAATAAACCCACATCTTGAATTACATTTTGCCCCTTTGGAACCCCATACTTACCCTGCGCTGCTAATTTATTGTTGGCTACAATTGTCCAACGCGCTGTAACAGGTGATAAGAAAATAGATAATTTATCGGAGGTTTTACTATCAAATCCAGCAGATACAAACACATAGGCTGGCGACAAAAAGGAAGATGCAAAATTGGCCACATTGTTAGAGAATGTATACCCATCAAAGTATTGCGATCTAAAATTAAATAGCGCCGACATATACCACTTTCCGGTACTGTCAATTTTATATCCGTATTTACTTAAGATGTCAAAGCGGTCGTCATTTTTTCGGCTACCCAAACTGGTTGTTTGCACATAACCCAGGTTCATGTCAAAATTGTTATCCCAGTTTTGACGTCCTTTTTTGTAGTATAAGAAATAATTGAAATAGCTATTTACAGATAATGAAAAGTTATCGCCACCCGCAGCCCAGTTACTAAGCGATCCTTGAGACAAGTTTGCATTAAATACACCCCCTCTTTTCCAACGCCAATTAGCCGTGTCGGCATCTTTACGAATGGTTCGCGAGGCCTCATTTCTAATTTTATTTAGCATTTCTTGCCCAAAAGCCTGACTTCCAATAAAAAAAGCAACCCATAGGGTTAGGCCATATTTCATGCATGCAAAGTTATAATACTTACAAAACTAATTGATTAACACAATTTTTAGCGTTTTATAGCTGACAAACTGGCACAAATCGGTGATTTTATGTTAATTTTGCCACTAAATTAGATAGTAAGGATGGAAACCCTCGCTTTAGCAGGAAAAGAACACGACGAACACAGACAAGGAGAAGCTTTCAAACCCTTCTCAAACGATCCTAATACGTATAAGAAAAGCTTTTATGTAGAAAGCTATGGCTGTGCCATGAACTTTGCAGACAGTGAAGTGATTGCTTCGATTTTAAATAAGGAAGGATACGGTGCTACTAGAAATGTAGATGACGCTGACCTGATTTTTTTAAATACCTGCTCTATCAGAGAAAAGGCCGAACAAACCGTTCGCAAACGACTCACCGAATTCAGAAAAATAAAAGAGCAAAAGCCAGGTACATTAATTGGTATGCTAGGCTGTATGGCTGAAAGGCTTAAATCTAAATTATTAGAGGAAGAGAAATTAGTGGATATGGTGGTAGGCCCGGATGCCTACAGGAGCCTTCCTGGACTTATTGAAGAAGCAGAAACCGGACAAAAAGCAGTAAATGTCCTACTCAGTAGAGACGAAACATACGCAGATATTGCCCCCGTAAGACTTGATAGCAATGGTATTAGTGCATTTGTGTCTATCATGCGTGGTTGTAATAACATGTGCAGTTTTTGCGTAGTTCCATTTACAAGAGGAAGAGAAAGAAGTAGAGACGCGCATTCTATTGTTGCAGAAGCCACCGATTTATTTAATAGAGGATTTAAAGAAGTAACATTACTCGGTCAAAACGTAGATAGTTACCACTGGATCAATGAGCAAAATAACGAGGCTGTAACTTTTGCGATGTTACTTGAAAAAGTTGCTTTAATTGACCCAAGCCTTCGTGTACGTTTTAGTACTTCTCACCCTAAAGACATTACCGACGAAGTATTACATACCATTAATAAATACCCTAACATTTGCAAATACATTCACTTACCGGTTCAAAGCGGAAGCACTAGACTACTTCAACTCATGAACCGCACGTATACGCGCGAATGGTATATTGCGAAGGTGAACCGCATTTTTGAACTTATACCAGATTGTGGTATCAGTTCCGATATTATTGCAGGTTTTTGTACCGAAACCGAAGAAGATCATCAAGATACGTTAAGCATCATGGAGCATTGTAAATACGACATGAGCTATATGTATTTTTATAGCGAAAGACCTGGAACCCTTGCTGCCAAAAGATATACCGATGATATTCCAGAGCCAATTAAAAAAAGAAGGCTTCAAGAAATAGTAGATATGCAAGGCGTTCTTTCTACTGCAAGCAATCAAAAAGATGTAGGCGCAGTATTTGAAGTTTTGGTAGAAGGCAACAGCCGAAAAAATGAAAACGATTGGTCAGGACGCACATCACAAAATAAAGTATTGGTGTTTCCAAAAACAGCGGGTATCGATTTAAAAGGAAAATATGCGCAGGTAAAAGTAACGAGCTACACCAGAACTACCCTTCTTGGCGAACAAGTTGGATAGTATTATTTGAACGAATTTAATAAGGTCAATTATGGATCTTCAAAGTATAAAAAACAGATTTAACATCATTGGTAATGCACCTGCATTAAACCATGCACTCAATACAGCCGTGCAAGTGGCTGCCACCGATTTAACGGTACTCATTGTGGGAGAAAGTGGCGTGGGTAAAGAAGTTTTTTCTCAAATTATTCATGCTTTATCGGCGCGCAAACACAATCCGTTTATTGCGGTAAACTGTGGCGCTATTCCAGAAGGCACCATCGACTCTGAATTATTTGGTCACGAAAAAGGTTCTTTTACAGGTGCCGTAGATAGCCGTAAAGGTTATTTTGAAACCGTTAGTGGTGGTACTATTTTTTTAGATGAGATTGGTGAAATGCCCATTGGCACGCAAGCCCGCCTACTCCGCGTTTTGGAAACAGGTGAATTTATAAGAGTTGGTTCTTCAAAAGTTCAAAAAACAGATGTTCGCGTTATTGCAGCAACCAATAGAGAGCTATTGGAGTTTACACAAAAAGGAAGATTTAGAGAAGACTTGTATTACCGTTTAAGTACCGTACCTATTCGTGTACCATCATTAAGAGACCGTAAAGAAGATGTAAGTTTACTGTTCAGAAAATTTGTGGTAGACTTTGCAGAACGTTATAAAACAACACCTGTACAATTAGACGAAGAAGCAAAAGCAATTCTTATAAACCATCCGTGGCAAGGTAATGTGCGTGAACTCAAAAATATTGCTGAGCAAATTTCTGTATTAAGTAATACCAACTTAATAAACGCTTCTACCCTACAAGGATTTTTACCCGATCAAAGTAAATTTTCTAGAATGCCAATACTTGCTGGTCAAAATCAGGGTGGCGAGTTTGCTAACGAGCGCGAAATTTTATACAAGCTCTTTTTTGACATGAAAAAAGATGTAACAGAGCTTAAAAAAATGTTTGTAGAAATACTTCAAAACCCATCATTAGCGGGTGCTGCAGCAAATTTTACTAGGGCATCTATTTTACAAGATTTTACCAACCACGAAGTAGACAACAACCCGCAACATTTTATTACGCCATCAAATAATACAACGGCTGCACAACCTGTTTTGTTACAAGAAAATGACATGCACCAACATGAAGAAATCGAAGAGTCTTTAAATATCATAGACAAAGAAAAAGAACTGATTTTAAAAGCGCTCAAAAAACATAAAGGCAAAAGAAGAGACGCTTCTTTAGATCTAGGAATCAGCGAAAGAACACTTTACAGAAAATTAAAAGAGTACGACATAGAAGATTAGCATTTAAGATTAGCATTCAATATGAAATCACATAGTATGAGCCATACAAAAAAATATTTTCCCCTATTTATTATAGTTGCCTTCCTACTTACAAGTTGTGGCATTTATAAATTTAACGACGCCAGTATTGACCCTGCCGTTAAAACTATTAAACTAGGTTTTATTGAAAATAGAGCGCGGTACGTTAACCCTCAATTGAGCCCAAAACTCAATGACAAATGGCAGTTAAAAATAGCGAGTCAAACAAAACTTACTAGAACCACAAGTGATGACGCGCATTATGTTATTAGTGGTACCATCACCAATTATGACGCGTCACAAACAGTGGGTATTAGCAATCAACAAGCATCCACAAACCGTTTAACGGTAACCGTTCATATTGTTTTTAGAAATACCCTTTCCAATAAAACCGAGGAATTTGACGTGAGCAGAAGTTTTGATTTTGACGCCAATTTAACCCTCACCCAAGCCGAAACCAGACTTTTAGATGAAATGGTAAGATCTTTAACGGATGATATGTTTAACCGTATTTTTTCAAACTGGTAATCTATTTGTACATTTAACTTCTATTATTCCAATATGAGTCATTTCAGTAATTCAGTAGCGAAACACTTAACAGGCAAAGAAAACCTGTCTGCTACTTCTGTAGATGTACTCGAAAGCCTGAATAAACAATACCCATTTTTTGCTCCAGCAACAGTGCTTTTAGCTGCAAAATCCCACAATAAAGGGACAGAAACAAGCAAAGCGGCACTTTCCATTGGAAATACGGGTTGGTTTCAGCATATTTTAACCGCCCCCGTACCTTCTGCAATTAGCAATATCATCAGCAAACAGCTCGCAGATTATAATAAACCGGTAACGCCAGATCAAATTTTGGAGATAGAATCACCGGTTTTATACCATACCATCGATTATTTTGCCTCACAAGGCATCAAAATAGACCTAAATCAGGGTCACCAAGACGAATTGTCTACAAAGCTTAAGAAGTTCACAGATTGGCTAAAAGAGGTCAAGCATCCAGCCCCAGAAAGCCAAACAACAGCCGATTTGGAGGCAGATACCCCCTTTTCTAGCGAATCTGACATAGAAAAGGCCGTGGTAACCATTGCCGAAAAATCAAACGAATCTAGGGAGGTTGTAACCGAAACCATGGCAGAAGTACTTGGTAAACAGGGTCGCCGAGAAAAGGCAATTCAGCTCTACCAAAAATTAAGTTTCATAAATCCTGAAAAATCCGTTTATTTTGCTGCCAAGATTCAACAATTAAAAGGAATATAAGATGACTATTTTGTTTCTAGTTTTGATCATAGCTGCTTGTGTAGCTTTAGGTTTTGTAGTATTAATCCAAAATCCTAAAGGTGGTGGGTTATCTAGTAATGTAGGTGGTATTAGCAACCAATTTATGGGTGTTAAACAAACAACCGATGTTTTAGAAAAAGGTACTTGGTTGTTTGCAGCCATTATTGCTATTTTGGCTTTACTTTCTACCCTTTTCTTAAAAGGAGGCAACACTGCTGCTCCCGAAGATTCATTACTACAAAAAGTAAATACTTCAAGTTCAGCGCCTGCTGCACCAGCCCCAGCTCCTAATCCGGCTACTACAGCAGATACTTCAAGAAGATAAATTAAACTTTTGATATTTAAAACCCTGTCTGTATATGCAGTCAGGGTTTTTTGTTTAAATTCAAACCATGAAAAAAATTGGGACGATCATTATCCTCATTATACTAGTAGCAAGTGTTGTTACTGCATGGAGTATTTTTTCGTCCATCACCAATTTTTCAGGTAAACAAAAAAGCTTTACTGTCAATCAATCGATTGTAAAAAAGGGAGCTGTTATTAGCTACTTAAGTGAAAATGGGCTCATCACAAATAGTTTGGGACTGCATATTCTTTCGATAGTACTACCCAATTGGGATTTGGTAAGACCTGGTAAATACCAATTAAAAAATGGACAAACAGCTTGGCAAATTGCAAGGATGTTAAAAAATGGTCGTGTTGCAGAAGTTAAACTGGTAATTAATAAACTCCGCACCAAAGAAGACTTTGCGCAACTTATAGGCAATCATTTTTCTACAGACTCTGCAACAGTCATGCAGTTTATTACAAACAATGATTCTTTGCAGCCCTTTGGCGTTGATACAAGTACCTTTTACGCAATGATTATTCAGGACACGTATCAGTTTTATTGGGACACGCCGTTTAAAAAAGTTTTAACCAAATTAAAATCTTACCAAGAAAAGTTTTGGGATGATATCGATCGACGCAATAAATTACAAACAAAACATTTAACAGATATTGAAGCCTATACGCTCGCTTCCATTGTGGATGAAGAAACCAATGTGGTTTCTGATAAATACAAAATTGCGAGTGTTTATATCAACAGGCTAGCTAAAGAAATGCCATTGCAGGCATGTCCTACCATCAAATTTGCACTCAAAGATTTTACCATCACGCGTATTTATGAAAAGTATTTATCAAGTCCTTCCCCGTATAATACCTACCGTAAAAAAGGATTACCCCCGGGTCCTATTTGCACACCATTACCAGCAACCATAGACATTGTGCTGAATGCACCAAATACCAATTACTTATATTTTGTTGCTAAAAGTGATTTTAGTGGTATGCACCATTTTAGCCCTACTTACGAAGAGCATAATCGATACGCCAAAGAATATCAAAAAGCACTTGACATTTATATGGCTAAAAAAAATAAAAAACCTTGATAAAATTACACCGCATCATATTATCTTGGCCACCCATCGATTACGTTGTTAAAAAAAGTAAGACGATGGTGATACCCGGTTTTCAGGGTATGCCCGTTTATGATGTTGTGGTATTTTTTTTCAGGCAAATCAATAAAGTAGGATTAAATGAAAGATCCTCTGCCATTACGTTTAACCTGATTATGGCGCTTCCTGCAGCCATGCTTTTCTTATTTTCACTGATACCTTATTTTCCTGCTTCCTTTAAAGTAGATGCACAAATTTTAAAACTATTCAAAGACATTACTCCAAATAGCCAAACCTATGCTTTTATTAAAAATCTAATCAACGACTTATTACAAAAGCACGTTGGTATTTTTTCATTTGGTTTTCTTTTATTAATCTTTTACGCATCCAATGCCATGATGGGCATTATTAGAACTTTTGATAGATCTATACAAGAGCAAAAAGGTTTTTTCATGCACAGGCGCTGGCGTGCTATTAGGCTAACAGCGATTTTAATTGTACTCATTATAGCTTCTTCACTGATATTAATTGGTCAAGAACAACTTGCTTCACTGGTACGCAGTTTGTTTCAACTCAAAAGAAAAACGACACTACCATACTGGAATGGCGTAAGATGGTCTATTATTATTGGGCTTTTATTTACAGGCATTTCACTCATATACACGTATGCGCCCTCTGTTAAAAAGAAATGGCCTTTTGTATCGCCAGGTTCTTTACTAGCAACTACGCTAACATTATTAACGACCATTGTTTTTTCTTATTGGGTAGACATGTTTGCAAGTTCTAGTTACAATAAAGTATATGGATCTATTGGAACTGTATTAATTATTATGCTCCTCATGTATTTCAACTCGTTAATCTTACTTATAGGTTTTGAATTAAACGTAAGTATCACCTATTTGACGAAGCAAAAAAATCAGTCTGTAAAAGATTAAACTTTAAAAATTAATCGTCAGCGCACCAATTTACGAGCAAACTTTCTTGACGCTCTATTGTCATGGACCGCTCATTGTAATGTCCAGCTTCCATTTTTTGACGATGCGCCTCGTATATGGATACAGCACATGCCACAGAAATATTTAGGCTTTTGATAAATCCGAGTTGAGGAATAATAAAATTACCATCTGCCATATCTATAGATTCTTGACTTACGCCATCATGTTCGTTTCCAAAAACAAGGGCTACCGAATCTGTAAAGTCGATTTCGTATAAGCTCACCGCATCTGATGACAAATGCGTGGTGTAAATTTTATTATAATTTTTCCGAAGCGCTTCAAAACATTCTTTGACATTTGTAAACTGATGTACGGTTAGCCATTTAGCTGCACTACTACTACTTTTAACACCAAAATAATCATGCTTTGCAATTTTAGTATTGAGGATATAAATATCCTGAATACCTACTGCATCACAAGTGCGCATAACTGCCGATATATTGTGTGGATCATTTACATTTTCCATCACCACCGTTAAATTGGTTTGTCTATTTTTTATCACCGATAACATTCGGTTGTAGCGCTCTGGTGTCATATGCAGTAATTTAAAGTAGCGTAATGCCTAAACCAGGCTTATCCGTAATATGTACGGTTCCATTATCAAATGTGATGCCCGTAGCAATGTCTTCAGATAGTAGTAATGGCCCATCCATATCTACATGATCTAATTGAGGTAAAAAATGTGCGATGGCCGCAGAACCAATCGTAGACTCGTTCATAGAGCCCATCATTACTTTTAATCCGAGGCTTCGGGCCGTTTCAATCATACGCAGTGCAGGTGTAGGGCCGCTACATTTAGTAAGCTTAATATTAATGCCATGAAAATATCCTGCACATTTTTGAACATCGGATTCCATCACGCAACTTTCATCGGCATATAATGGTAGTTCCGATTTTTCATACAATATTTTCATGCCCTCCCAGTTGTCTTTGGCAAGTGGCTGCTCAATAAATTCGACACCCATTTTTGCTAGTAATGGAATTTTAGTGAGTGCTTCCTCGGTGGTCCAACCAGCATTGGCATCTACTCTAAAAACCGCTTTAGTAGCAGCAGTTAATGCTTCCATAATTTCTATATCCTCCGGAGTACCCAGTTTAACTTTATAAACCGGCCAAGGTTTGGCATTCATTTTTTCAACCATTGTAGGAATGCTGTCAATGCCAATCGTATAATCTGTAACGGGTGTATTTTCCCAATTGGTGTTCCATAATTTATAGAGCGGCTGCCCCTTCATTTTTCCATATAAATCCCAGCAGGCCATATCAAGTGCCGATACTAAAAATGGATTGTTTGGAAATAAATGATGCAAATAATGCCAATAACGCGCAGGATCAGTAAGTGCAAACTTTTCTACCATCGCTCTTTTTGATTCGAGGTCTTCGATCATTTTTTCGACAGTAATATTGTAGTAAACAATAGCAGGCGCTTCACCAAAACCGGTAAATAGACCGAGTGATAATGAAACAACAAGTGATGGCTGATGCGTTTTAGTACGTCCATTTGAAATCGTAAATGGATACTCAAATGGTAACGCAATGGATTTATAATGAAGTTGCAATGCTAATTATTTAGGTAGGACAAATATAAAGCAGAAACCATAAACTATGGCTGTGCTTATGCCCTGCCGCTCGCTACAATTGAGGTATGCAATTCAGTATTAAAACGGTCTTGTTCTAATAAATTTTCGAGCGTCATGTGCATCCGGTACTGCCAGTAATGAGAAGGGTTAGCAGGCACATTGATACGCTCATCGCTCGGGTTTTGTCTGCGTAAATCAGCGTCACTACCTAATAAATCTTGAAGCTGGAATGTACTCCACATGGCAGGCGCATATAAATGCTGCATCACTATAGCTTTATTGATATCGGCTTCACAAAACTGCGGTGCTTTGCCTGACTGCCCTAAAATTTGATTGTAAAACGCCTGCGTTTGATGCGCATTTTCTTCCCACCAACCTCTAATGGTACTCATATCATGTGTAGATGGTGTCACCACGCTTAAATAAGGCGCATCTTTTGGATGGAAAAAGGGCGTATGCGGATTTTTAGGCATCCTTTGTATTTCGAGGCTTAATAGCCCTAATTGATTCATTACATCTGGCACACAAGAAGGCACCAACCCAAGGTCTTCACCACAAACAAGCATATTGGTTACACGCTTAAGGGCAGGTAGTTTGTTGAGGGCTTCTTTTTTCCAAAAATCGTCTTGTCGTCTAAAAAAATAATCGACGTATAATTCACGCAATTGATGTTGTGTAGTTCCGTCGAGAGCTTTAAAAGCAGCTGTGTTATCGATACCAAATCTGAGATGAAAATATTTTTTTCCAGCGTAGGCTTTTTCTTTGGCTTCTATAAATAGCACATTGCTAATTACATGATACAAGCCATGTTTTATTTTATGGTTAAAATCATCCTCTGGTAAAGCAGCAAAATGTTTTTCAACCAAACGCTGTGTAGCAAAAGCTGATTTTAAAGTGTACTTACCAAAACCATCATAGGTTAGATACTCCGCTTTTACCACTTCGTTATCATAACCAAAATAATCCCACAACACTTTATCAGTAATAATTGGCTTGGCATATTCATGCGCACTAATATGAATGCCACGCTCCTTTAATTCATTTTCATGAACTGGAATAGCAGGAACAAAATGTCCTAAAATGCCTTCAACGGCGTCCATAGGAATACTCCAAATTCTAAAGAAACCTAAAATATGATCAATTCGAAACGCGTCAAAATACACACTCATTTGTTCGAAACGCTGCTTCCACCAAGCAAAACCATTGGTGGTCATTTCCTCCCAATTATACGTTGGGAAACCCCAGTTCTGACCCGCTACCGCAAAATCATCGGGAGGAGCACCGGCCTGCATATCCATGTGAAATAATCCTGGATGTTGCCATGCATCAACGCCATATCTGTACACCCCAATCGCAATATCTCCTTTTACAATCACACCATTTTCATGCGCATACGCAGTAGCCTCTCTTAATTGAACATCAAGTAGGTACTGAATAAAATAATATTTTTCTACAATTAATTGTACGGCCGCATCCGATTCTACCAACAATTTAAAATCAGATTCTGAATAGGTATTGTGTTTTGGCCATGCATTAAAATCGATGGTACCATATTTATCTCTGCAATAACAAAAAGCTGCATAAGATGCTAACCAGTGCTGATGCTTGGCATAAAAGTCTTTAAAGCCTTTACTTGCAAGGGTTTTAGCACCAATTAAAGCATACAGCTCATCTAATATTTCATATTTAATACTAGATACTGCTTCATAATCGACAACATCAAGTGCATTGAGTGTTGATTTAGCAGCAGCAAGTTTTTCAACTAGTTTTTTGTTGGAAGCGGGTATTAATGTATCAAGATTTAAATAAAGTGGATGTAGTGCAAACGCAGAAATAGCCGCATATGGATAAGAGTCTTTCCATGAGTGCGTTGCAGTGGTGTCGTTAATAGGTAGTAATTGTATTTTCTTAAGACCTACTTTTTTAGCCCAGTCTACCAGTAATTTAATATCTGCAAATTCTCCAACTCCTAGCCCATTATTTGAACGTAAACTAAATACTGGAATAGCAACCCCTGCTCCTTTCCATGTATCGTTAGGAAGAAATGTAAATCCATCATTTACGATGGTAAGTTTGCCTCCGCTTGGTGCATCATTTAAAATCCGGTTGTTCCCATTTTCAAAAGCAACAAATGATTTTTTTGCCACATCATATACGCCGTATTTATAAGCAATAGGAAATGTGGCTTTTGATAAATCGAGTGAAACAGCATAATAATCTTCACCTTCATGTCGGGAAAGTAAGATTGGATTTTTTGCATCCCAGGCGTGTACATATTTATTATCTCCCAGTAAACATATCGTTTGTGTTGGGGTTAATAATGGACTTTTTACTTTTAACTGATGCGTAACAAGCTTTGGTGTTGGTACATCAATACTTGCAAAACTATTTTTTAAAAGCACATTTTTAAATGGCTCTGTATAAAATGCATTTTCGACATAACCTGCTGCATTCCAACTATCTACAAATAAAACCGACTCCGTTTTTATGGCAGAAGGATTAAAAGTTTTATCATTACCCCAATCATAACTAATCGTACCATCTCCATTTTTAATAAAGTATTGGTAGCTAATGCTTTCATCAACAATATCTTTAGCACCAAATGGTATAGTTAGATTCCAATAATTTTCGTTGAAATAAGTAAGTGGAACGGCTTTTTCGATGTCGTTGTTTCCTAAAAGTGGATGATTACCAACAACATAAATAATTTGACCAAACTGGGTCGTAAACCTCAATTGAAACACCAACGTAAAGCCAATAGCCTTCTTTGTAACAAGACTATACGTAGATTTTACATCTACCGCTTTATGCATAAGGGTATCCAAATTCTTTTCCTTGGCCAACACAATCGTTTTATTACTCGCTAAATTAATAAACAATGTGTAATTATCACACAATAGTTCCAAAAAATTAACCGATTATCATGTCGGCCCCTTTTTGGGCAATCATAATGGTAGCAGCGTTGGTATTTCCAGACACAATGGTAGGCATAATGGAAGCGTCGATGACGCGTAAATTTGGAATTCCATGCACTTTAAGTTCATGATTTACAACCGCTTGAGGGTCATTTCCCATTTTACAAGTTCCTACAGGATGGTATAAGGTTTCGAGGGATTTATTGATATGATCCCCAATCATTTGATCCGTTGCTGGAGGGGCAGGAAGTAGCATTTCCCCGTCTCTAAATGCATCAAAGGCAGTAGCATGAAGTACTTCGATAGCCTTACGCATCCCTTTTACAAGTAATGCTCTATCTTCAGCATCCGATAATGGATTCAGTGCAATACTTGGCGGTTCCGATGGGTTGGATGACTTTAACTTTATTTGACCCCTACTTTTAGGATGTAAAATAATGGCCATGATAGAAAACCCACTGTAAGTCGGATACGTATTAACATTATAAATATCTGTAGTATAATCAGGCTTTATGGTTAATGGCACAAAATGAAACTGAATATTAGGTTGTCCTTCTCCCAAATTACCATCTTCTTCCAATTTTAAAAAAGCATTGGCTTCAAGCGGACTATTTGATAATGGCCCTTTTTTAAAAAGTATGTGTTGAAGTCCAGCCATCGCCATTTTTAGTGGCTTGAGTAAGTCATTTCCAGTAGGAACAGTAGAAAGTGTACTTGCTCCACTCCAAACATGATCTTGTAAATTTTTTCCAACACCCGGTAAATGCTTAACAGTAATAATACCATGTTTAGAGAGCTCATTGGTATCACCTATGCCTGACAACATTAAAATTTGTGGTGATTGTATCGCTCCCGCCGAAACAATAACTTCAGTTTTACAATTATAAATTTCTGTTTGACCGTTTTTATTTTTTACTTCTACCCCTATTGCTATTCCAGAATCAAATAAAATTCTTTTTACATAAGTGTGCGTTAATACCATTAAATTTTTACGCTTGACGATTGGCTTTAAAAATGCAGCCGCCGCACTATGACGCTGGTTATTTTTAATGGTAAATTGTAAAAGACAGGCACCGAGTTGCTCTGCACCATTGTAATCTGGATTATCTTGTATGCCTTTCTGGGCGCAGGCTTCAACAAATGCAGTAGCCACATTAGAAGGCGCAGCAGCATGCGTTATATGCATAGGGCCATCCGTTCCATGAAACTCATTTGTAAAATTTAAATTGCGCTCCGACATTTTAAAATATGGAAGCACTGATGCATAATCCCAACCATCGTTACCAAGTGCAGCCCAGCTGTCATAATCTTTTTTATTACCACGCACATAAGCCATTGCATTGGTGGCACTACATCCTCCTAATACTTTTCCTCTTGGAATAAATAATTTTCGATTGCTTACCGCCTCGCAAGGTTCGGTCCAAAATGCCCAATCAACTTCTGTATTATTTAATTTTGAATAAGCCCCCGGAATATTAATTTCCATTTTAGAATCGGGTCCGCCCGCTTCTATTAAAAGTACTTTTGTAGCTGGGTTTTCTGACAAACGATTTGCCAAAACACAGCCAGCCGAGCCTGCTCCAATAATTATATAATCATATAGCATACTTAAATATAATAAAAAAGACAAAAGAACGTATTTTTAGGCCCAGCTATGACGGAGAAAAAAGCACATCCACTTGTTATTTACACAGATGGTTCATCGAGAGGTAACCCAGGCCCTGGAGGTTATGGTGCCATTTTAATTTGGGGCGAAAAAGTAAAGGAACTATGGGGTGGATACAAATACACGACCAACAACCGCATGGAACTCATGGGTGTGATTCAAGCACTTATGGCGGTAACCAAAAAAAATATCCCAATAACTATTTATACCGACAGCCAGTATATTGTAAATAGTGTCGAAAAGAAATGGCTCGATAATTGGATCAAAACCGATTTTAAAGGCGGCAAAAAAAACAAAGACCTCTGGCTTTCCTATGCTAAACTAGCCAAAGATTTTACCATCAAATTTGTTTGGGTAAAAGGCCACGCCGATAATAAATACAACAACCGTTGCGACGAACTAGCAACTGCCGCCGCCGATGGATCAGAACTGTTGGATGATGATGGGTATGAGGGAAATTAATTACCTAACCCAATACCATAAAATACCGGGATCTGGATTAACGGTACCACCACCAGCATCATAAATCCAAGGTGTTGGACTCCAACCACATAAAGACACTAATGTACCCCACCAATTACCAGAACCATCATCAACGGTTATAACACCACAACCACCCCCAGCACTAGAGCTATACCAAGGCATTCGTTGCATTAACCCATTTTCGCTAACATAATTCCAGTCACCAAATTTGGTATTTAGTGTAATATTTGTTTGTGAATTATCGGGTTTCACAAAACTATAAGAGCCATTTGCTGTCCAAATCCCACCTGAACTACGCCTAGAAGTTGCATCAATCATGTATTGAAATCCAGAGGTACTTCGCTTAATAAAGTCAGCCCAACCAATTATGGAATAATTAGAAGTATTTATGTTTAAAACATCTGATGTATTTGAAAATGGAATCGAAGTATTTAAAGAAATTGCATTAGCATAGTTCCATCCTGAATTACTGGAATTCTTTAGTATTAAAGTCCAACCTCCCCCATCTGTTGTCATATCTGCATAAATCTGAAAAGGATTACCACTATTGATATTAGCATTTTTAATCCAATAAATACCATCAGTACTAGCTGGAAAATCTTGCTTTATTTGATATGCACTCGAGCCAGCAGTTGCACTTGTTAGACCATCGTTGTTTGGCTTTAATTTTCCCGAAATAAAATTTGAAACACAAGAATTATTTAATGTAAAACCTGATAGTGTTGCATTGTATTGGGCTCCAGTAGCAGCACTATTAACCAGAGTTGTAATAGAAGTATTTATACCACAAGCAACCCCCTCATTAAATTTAAAATACGCCACTAAATTAGATTCTGAGCCAGCTAACTCATTATTCATTGCAGCTGTAATTTCAGCACCTGTTTTTGCAACACTCCAAATACGCAAATCATCAAATGTAGCACTAGGTGCAGGATCTCCCCATCCCCAGTTACTTCTTCCGATATAATTATTATTACGTGTAACATTTGCAGGTGTTGGAAAATTTGCAGTTCCTGAAGCTACCCCATTAATATAAATTGTAGCCGTACTTCCAGAAAGTGTTGCTGCTAAGTGTGTCCATTGATTAAGTGGTATTTGAGAAGTAGCCTCAAATTGAGCACCTCCAACATAAAACCCAGGCTTTCCACTTGTACCATAAGAGGTAGCAAATAAAACACAATTACTACCAGCGCCATTTCCAAAATCAATAATTCTACTCCAGTTTGTGTGTGCAGTTGGATATACCCAACATTCAATAGTAAAATTTCCCGAAAAATAAGTGGCAGCAGGAAGGCTTGCATAATTTTGCAATGAAGTGCTAAAATTTAATGCATTATAAGATTGCGAGGGATTTGCTGCAGGAACTTTGGTATGATTTTGAGCGAAAAATATTTTATTCTGTGCTTGTACACAAGTTGAAATAAGAATTAAAATATAGAATAAATATTTTTTCATACTTAACAATTTACCAAATTGGGTTGCATTGAATAAATATTTTTTGTTGGATTCCATAACCAGTGCCACCTATAAATATACTTTCCACAGCAAGTGGTGCACATGCGGCTTGAATAAGATTTTTTTCTGAAGAACCATATCCTCTGCCGCCATAAAAAATTGACTCAATTTCAAGTGGAGGACAACTTGCTTGAATGATATTTTTTTCGGAATAACTATACCCTATCCCACCATAAAAAATAGATTCAACCGCCATAGGTGCACATACATTTTGGATGAAAGTATTTTGAACTGCATTATAACCAATGCCACCATAAAATATTGATTCGACATCTATTGGCGGACAAATATATTGTATAATATTTTTAATATCAGATCCACTACCTATTCCGCCAGAATACATGGTAGTTACTATGGCAGGTTTAGAACTAATAGCACCTCTCATAGCAGGCATAAAAATTTGAGCATTAGACTTTTTAGTAAGGCTAATATAAAAAACCACTAAGAATAATAATTTAAAGATTCGCATCTATATTTCTAATTAATACGATCTTACTCCACGCCCAGAAACACCATTACCATAATTGTCATCATTTCCCCAGTTTCGTTCTGAAACTCTAGCATTAAGGCTATAATGAACCAATGATGCTCCCTTATTCCAAAACTGCATTGAATTCCAAGTTGTCATATCAGTATTACCAAATGAAGTAAGATTTCCATCACCATTTGCCGTTGTGAAAGTAGAATAATCATAACTCCAACCACCAACACACATCTCTACCATTCCGCCTGTCATGTTTAAAATCCCATAATAAGTAGCTCCCGCATGCACCCTGTCTGTATTTGCTGTAGCTTCCATTCCTACCCTGTGTGAACGACTAGTCCCTAAATTAGCTTGGCCCAATTGAAAAGCCTGAGGTATCTCATTTCCGCATTTCCAATTTAATTCGTTATAATAATTACTAATATCTGTGCTTCCCCATGAAAATTCATCAGCAACAGGCTGTAAGGGACCTCTACAAGCCTTTTCATACTCAAACTCTGTCATTGGCCTAAGTGCCGCCCAATCTAAATAGGCTAACCAATGAACTTTTCTTAATGAAACAGGAAACCCTAAACCATCACAATCCTCGTCAAAAGTTCCATTTGCATTAGCGTCACAAGCATATACCGCAGGCGTCAAGGTAGTTGTAGACACACCTGGTGTTTTAATTACAATTTTATACCCCCAGTTTTCCATATAGGAAGTTCCACTACTTGATGTAGGCGGGTTGGTATTCCAGTTAAAATCTTGCTGCCTATGAAGTTGTTGTTCATATGTCAATGTATTTAAGAAACCTACATATTGAGCACAAGTTATTTCATACTTCATACAATAGAATCTTTTGTATCCAATTGGGTAAGTATTAGGCAAATCTACACTACTCCCCAAACCGTCTTTATTGTAGTTCGTTCTTGCACCTAACCCAGCATTATCAATCGCCTGAGTTATAAGTTTTGGACTAGTTGTATTTCCATTTGTAAATCTATATTGACTATTAACACCGTCGCCAATATAAAATTGACCCTCAGGTACATTCACCATTTCTACTCCATACACACCAATATTATCATTACTTACGGCAGAACTTAAAGTTAACGTTACTGTAACCTGAGTTATATTACCAATACCAGCAGCACTTCTTCTAATGAATACACCTTTATTATCAGATGCCAAATCAATTTGCAATTGACTAGTGGATGACAAACTATGCCCACTTCCAGATAAATCAGCATGTACCCAAGGATTCTGACTCGCTTGATTACAAGCTTGTCTTTTTACAAAAACCCATACTGCATCCCAATTTGATGGGCCTGTTGTTACCAACCAACTATTATCCCATTTAATGGTAAAACTTACGGTGCTTCCTGAAATAGAAGGAGTACCCATCACTAGATTGTTTGCAAAACTATTGGCATGTAAAAAAGCCATTATTGCAATTAGTAAACATGTTTTTTTCATAGTAACTGATTATAAAAAAGTTTATTTTTTTTGTTATTGCATATCACCGGCTGTAACAATAATATTACCACCAATATGAACGATTGTTGCTAATGCATAATTACCTGCAGTAGCAGTATAGTTATTCCTATTTTTTATTGTAACACTTGAACCTGCAGCAAATGTGACTTTATTGGCGTCTGCACTTTTTTGCAATACCATACAATTAAAACCAGTTGGCAATGAAGCTGCAAAAGTGATTGTAATGGCAGCACTAGGATTACAAATAATTATTTTTCCTTTATAAGTCTCAGCATTATTCGCGTCAATTGTAAAACTTGAAGTAACCTCACTCGTTACAGCTGCATTTGCAGTTGCTGCTCCATTAACATTTATATCATTGCTAAAGGTTTTAGCTCCTGCAAAAGTTTGTGATCCGGTTGTCACAACACCACCATTAATTGCATCTGCAGGTGCCAAATTTAACACGCCAGATGTAATGCTAGCCCCATTTGCAGTAGACGATCCGCTAATTGAACCAACTGATGTACTATTAGGTGTGGTCCAAGTTGGGGCGCCAGTACCAGCAGAAGTCAACACTTGACCCGATGTACCAGCAGCAGTAAAACCAGTAACACCAGCACCAGATTGATACAATACCGCACCAGCACTACCTCCAACAATATTTGTCGCGTTTACTGTTTGCGTTGATCCATATCCATTACCTAAATTCCAATAAAAGGCATTTCCGTCATAATAAAATGATAAAATGTCTTTCGCACTATTTGTACTTGATAAAGTAATTCCACTTGAAGAACCTAATACCCTATTAGTTGTTGCAGTTGGTAATGTTAAAGAAAAAGTGCCTCCAGATGTAGGTTGCGTAATTATTAAAGTTCCACTTGAACCAACTGGTGGAAGTTCAGAAAAAGCCAATGTACTATTTGCATTGAGTGTAACACTTGCGTTTAATCCTGACATAGGATTCCATGAAATATTACTTCCTGCAGTCAAAGCTTGAGGCGTTGAAGAGTAAATAGGTGCGTTAAATGCTCCTGATGTTTTAACAGAGGTAATTGAAGAATTTCCTAACGTTACCGTATTAGTACCATTACCTATTGCATTATAACCAATTACGATTTCATTGTTTGCGTTATTTGCTAGCGGCCTTGCATTAAATCCAACTAATACCGAATTATTTATGGCAGTATTAAAAGTTGTATTATCAGCAATATATCTACCTGCAAAAGCACCCAAAACGGCATTATTACTACCTGCAGCATTTCTGTCAATTGCAGCAACACCTATTGCAGTATTTGATTGACCACTTGTATTTTGTTCCTGAGACTGAACACCAATAGATGTATTATAACGTCCAATTGTATTTGAAATAAGTGCACTTTCACCAACGGCTGTATTTACATCACCGCTTGTATTACTATACATTGCACCCTTACCAATAGCCGTATTACTACCTCCTGTTGTTGTACTTCGTAATGTTTCATAGCCTATTCCTACATTATAATTTGCAGTAGTATTATTTTGAAGTGCAAAGGTACCAACCGCTGTATTGGATGCCCCAGAAATTCCTGCAGCTAAAGTGTTATAACCAACAGCTGTATTATTATAAGTACCACTACCATTTGATAAAGCTGCACTACCCACAGCTGTGTTGCGGCTTCCATTTGCTGCTCCACCTTGTCTTATAGCATTTGTTCCTACAGCTGTGTTATCATTACCCTCGTTTCCAGTATTTGACAAACTAGCTAGTGAAAAGAATCCTAATGCGGTATTGTTATTTCCAGGAGTACCATATGAATAAGTAGCAACACCTAACATTGTATTTTGAGATCCAGAACCAGGTGCACCAACATTTAATTGATTTACATTGATATTATTAGTAAATGTCTTACTTCCCGCAAAAGTTTGATTACCCGTTGTAACAACACCCCCATTTGTACCATCTGCAGGTGCTAAATTTAATACACCAGCAGTAATACTAGCCCCATTTACATTACTTGTAGTGCTAATTGTTCCCACACTAATTGATGTAGGCGTTGTCCATGATAACGTTCCCCCTGCAACGGTTGTTAATACTTGACCAGTTAAACCTGCCGTGGTTAACCCTGTACCGCCATTTACAACTTGAACCGTTCCAGATAAAGTTGATGCTGCAGCCGCAATAGTAATGTCTGCACTACCATCAAATGCCACTCCATTAATATTTTTAGGAGCTACTAATTTTGTTGCAGTTGCTGCGTTACCTGTAGTATTTTGATTAAGGGTTGGGAAATTTGTAAGGTTAGCAGCACTACCTGTTGGTTCTAAATAATCTGTTCCCGCAACTGCAGCAGTCATAGCATTAGTTCCATTTCCTTTTACGATTCCGGTAATCGTTGAAGTACCTGTACCTCCATTTGCAACTAATACAGTTCCAGATAAAGTTGATGCTGCAGCTGCAATAGTAATATCTGCACTACCATCAAATGCAACTC
>CANHCY010000039.1 GCA_947459295.1 Chitinophagaceae bacterium | reverse complement strand
GCGAGCTGGTTGAGATTGAGAAAATGAAGTATGAGTTTCTGATGACGCATACAGCGCGCCGTTCGTTCTGCTCCAATGAATATATAAGAGGTACAGACCCAATGATAATTATGTCTATAAGTGGTCATAAATCGTACAAGTCGTTCATGAGATACATTAAAGTGTCTGGCGATCAATTCGCCGACAAGATGGAAAAGATATGGCAGGAGAGAGAAGAAAAGGGGCTTTGATCTATTTATTTGACTATTTGAAAATAAGCCGATAAGCATAAGATGATATAGTATTATATCATGACTCCCTCCAATAATAACACTAACACTAAAACACTGACTCTCTTATCTTTTACAGGGTATTGTATTACATACAACAACATTAATTAGGCAATAGATTTAAATTATAAATTTTGAATTTTGATTGGTTAGTTTAGGCCATTCGCAAGAGCGAGTGGCTTTTTTGTTGGGTATAGATGCTGTAAGTGATTTAATTTTTTCTACCTTAGTATTTATGCAACTAGATAAAGAATTTAGGATTTCATTGATTAATTCTAAATCATTAAAAGATCCATTTTCAGATATAATTGAAGCACTTTTAGATACAATGACTGAAAATGAATTTGTTAGAAATTTGCCAGTAGTTGGTTGGTTATTAAAATCAGTGAGTGCTGTTGATAATATTAAAACCAAATTTTTAGTTAGTAAAATATTATATTTTATAAACGGCATGTCAAATGTTAGTGAGGAAGAACTCTTGGCTTTTGAAAATAAACAGTTATCAGACCAAAAAAGTATTGATAAATTCTACGAATCTCTTTTAATATCAATAGATCGTTTGAACCACTTAGATAAGTCAACAATCATATCGTCTTTATTTAAATCATTAATACATTGTAAAATAAATGAAGCATTCTTTTTAAGATCCGTAAATATTGTGGAAAGTATTTATATAGAAGACTTGAAAGAGTATATAACTGGCAGACTAGTATTTACAAACACTGAGATTCATGAAAAGGCAAATATCAATCAAACATATTTATCTTTTGGACTTCTTACTTCCCATATTGTAACTCAAAATAATGCTACTCAAAGAGTTCATCAAGAGGCTGAATTAAGGTTTCACTATGTGTATTCTTCCTTTGGCCGAAAGTTTTTAAAAGCTTGCAACTATGAAATATAATTGATGCATTTATTAAATCACACTAATCCGCCACACTAATTTGATCACGATCTAAAAATAACATTTTCTCGACCTTGTTCGCGTCAGTGATATTTTATAAAATATTGATTATCAATTTATTGTTCAAATAAATTTTCTTGGTTTACACTAAAACATCTTCAATGAAAACCTACTAACATATTTTTCATTAATAAAATATTCCATATGTCTCTTGTCAAATTCTACTCTTTGTCTTTCTATTAAGTTGTCTTTTACTAAAGCAAAGGACATGAATTTGCTGTTTATTGAAATAATCGCTACCCCTCTAATGTTATTCTGAATTTTAATTTCTTTTTTTTCTGTACCGAGTATTTTATTCATTTGACTTACTGACGTCTTTTCATTATTTAAATTATTTTTTATAAGCAATTTTAGAAGGTCAATTTCTATATTTGTTAGATACTGCAGATATTCTTTTGTATTCTTACTTTCTCTTTGTTGCTCATTATTATCATCTGATCCTAAGCTCAATAATATATCTCTCTTCTTTTTTTGTAAGTGTAAAATAAGAAGTATGCTTATTCCTAAAGTAAAATTTACAATTAGGGATATAGGGAACCATGGAATATTTGAACTAGCAAGTTTATCGGTTTCATTTATATAAAAAGATTCTGGGTAACTTGATAATTGATTTGGTTTTATGCTACTGTACAATATTGTGTTGGCGTCTAAATCATTGATGTATAATTTTTCATTTACTGTATAAGAAATGTAATTATTTCTTGAATTTAGTAATTGCTTTAGCTCGGTATGGTACTTGTAATCAACGTCATATATTTTGTTCTCATTAAAGTTAACTGACATTACTTTGCCGTTGACTTTTGAGCTTATGAGTGCTGTTTGTCCATAGTTTTGTATTAAGGACAAGTCAGTTATTTTTTTCGCAATTTTTGGATTTATCTGCTTTGCATTATCCCACCACGATTTTTCTCTAAAATCAAAGCATTGCATCAATACTTCTTCTTCTGTATCTTCAGCATACTTCTCGTACTCTGGCCTGGTAGGAGTGTAAATAACAAATAGCTTGCCATGTGGTTTATCGTAATGGCAAATTGCATTAATCCCTGAAGCTATAGGTACATTCTTTATATTTCTAACGATATCCCATTCTCCTGAATTTGGATTAAAGTACCTTATGGATCCAGTAGTTTGCCAAAATCCATATCCTCCAATACTATATAGGGTGTCTTTAGAAAATAAGTTTATTGCTCCAAAATTAAAGCCCCTGTTAATTGTCCTATCAAGCCGTTTGGCTTTCCCATCTCCTCCCAATTTGTATACTTTGTTACTTCCATTTTGAGTAAGCCAAATTTGCCCTTTATTGTTGATTACGTCATATGCTCCCTCTGTAACGTTACTAAAAACACTGCTGTCTAGCCTAATTTTTGTTCCTCCGGTAATACGAATATTATCTACTAATTTATTTGAATGTACAATGTTGGCTAATTTATCAATTACAGACTGTGAATTTGCAGAAAAGTGAAAACATATTATTGCTGTAGCAAAGTAAACAACCTTATTCATTGTATTAAATTTTATTAAATATACACTATGTATAAATTAATTTCAATATTTATTTATATAAATAGAACATGTATAATATATAAAAAATTATAAATCAATTAAATAGACAATTATTATTAATTTATACCTTATTTCTTTTACTTTCTATTTTTGGCTGTAACATTCCATAAGAATGTTGTGTTTATTTGTTTGGATGTTAAATAAACAATTGTCATATGTTAAACAGTTTATCTCTTTTTAACCAACTGTAGCCATATATCTAACATTATAATCTAAAATAATTGTTCATGACCGAGTCAATCAGAAAAGTATTTTCGTTTTTGTTGTTGGCGTTTTTATTGCCATTTGTTTCAAATCAAAAAAGCCAGGCTGCTGTGGCTTTATATAGTCATGTTTACAAAAGCCCTGTTGGAGCCTTTTATAGTGAAGAGACTAACTCAATTACTATAAATTCAACAACAAAACATGATAGTACGAACATTAGCATTGTTTCAAACAACGCTAATGATATGCATTTCAACAGCATTTCATTTCAACCCAAAATTATTCCATCTAGTTCATTATCAGAACTTTATGTATGTGAGGCGACCATCACTTCATTTGGAGCACCGATATCAACATCATTGTCAGGTTGTTTAGGAAATGGGGCTCAATGGACCGGTTCTGGTACTCCGGCAACCTCAAATGCCTGGGTTAGCTCTAATCCTTCTGTAGTCAAGTTAACTTCGATGGGAAATTCACAAATTGTAAATTACTTGTCAGCTGGAACTTCCAATGTCACCTATACCAATAGCGAAGGCTGCTCCAAAACAATTGCTGTAACTGTAGTTGCCATTCCCTCTGCACCTACTACTTCGCCTGTTTCATACTGTGTTGGGGCAACTGCCAGCCCATTAACTGCGACAGCTGCAACTGGAAATACCTTAAAATGGTATGTGCCTATAGTAATTAATGGAAACACAACATTTCAACCGGTATCCTCAGCTCCAACTCCATCAACAACTTCTACCGGTTCAACAACCTATCAGGTTGCTCAAGTGAATGCCTCAGGTTGTGAGACTAGCCCAATGTCTAGGGCAAATTTGGTTGTTACTGTTGCGAACCCTACAATATCAATTGGAACTATTTCAGATGTAACTACTGAAGCAACAAGTTTTAACATCACTTTTTCTAATGCTTCAGTAGGGCTTGATAAATATTCTATTATAGCTGGATCTTCTAGTGCCATGCCAGGTTTTACTGCCGTTTCTAACCAAGCGCTGCCCACAAATGGTATAATCACAGTTATTATTCCGCGGTCGGCTGTTGGAACTTATAATTTTAAGTTAACTGTCATCAATTCAACTACAGGATGTTCTGAACAGTATAATGGCTCATTGAACGTTATTGCTGCTAATGCACCAGTGATTGTTACTTCAGGTATTTTAAATGCCTTTTCTACCTGTGCTGGATCAGTGTCCTCTGTCCAAAACTTTACCGTTACTGGATCAAACCTTACGAATAATATCACCATTACAGCTCCAACGGGATATCAGGTAAGTACAACCTTAAATGCATCAGATTTTACGAATACTTTGACATTGACCCAGTCGGGCGGTACAGTTGCAGAAAAGACTATTTATGTCAGGATGAATACCAGCACCAATGGGCTCTCAGGGAATATCACTTGTGTTTCTTCTGGCGCATCTACCAAAAATGTATCTACTGGAACTGGTGTTGTGAATGCTTTACCAACCATGTTTATTGGCGGCCCTCCAAGCTCAACGGCATCTGTTTGTTTTGCTGATCAGAATATAAATGCATCAACACAAGCAACAACTGCAAGTTCAAATCCATGGGTCTCAAGCAATACAGGTATTTTTACCTTAAGCTATCCAGTGCCTAGTAATACACAGCAGTTAAAATTGACACCAGTGTCATTGGGTACAGCAAACCTAACTTTAACAGACAACAATGGTTGTGTTGGGGTTACTGCGGTTACCGTAAAGCCAAATCCTAATATTACAGGTTATCTTTCTTCCTGTGCAGGAGGAAACCCTGTTGCATTAACAGCTACGGGCGCAACAGGAACAACAAGTTGGCAAATAACCAATGGAAATTCCATTGCGACCATCAACCAAAGTACTGGAATTCTGACACCCATAGCTAATGGTACGGCTACCGTGCAAGTGACTGTGAATGGATGTTCAAATACTAAAAGCTTCATTGTTGAGCCTGTGGCGGTGACCGTTGGTACCATTGCTGATGTTACAGCAGCTGAAACCAGTTTCTCAATCCCATATGTGGCTTCAACAGGTGGAGCAAATAAATACTCAATTACAGCAACCGGAGCAACGCCGATGCCAGGTTTTGTAAATGTATCCAACGCAAATTTGGGTACTAGCCCTATTGCCGTTGTTATCCCGACATCATCTATTGGAACCTATACTTTTGCCATTACTTTTTCAAACAGTACAACTGGTTGCTCAAGTACTACTTACAACTTTAATGTTGGCGTAGTTTCTGCTTCAGTGCCAAGAATAACCACCAGCGGAACGGTTGGTACTTTTGCAGCTTGTTCAGGCTTGCCATCACTCGCCCAAACTATAAATGTTTCTGGTGCAAATCTTACTGCAGACATAGCTATTACCGCACCTACTGGTTATGAACTTTCTTTGTCTAGTGCATCAGGGTATGCATCTTCAATAACAGTTTCAAAAGATGCCAATGGTACAGTCCCTTCAACTCAGGTATTTCTTAGATTGAAAGCAGGTGTTGCGGCCGGAACTTCGGGTAATTATACCTTTATTTCATCTGGAGCAGTATCCAAAACCATTGCGACAGGTAATTCGGGTTTAAACGCTCTTCCCGCTATTTCTATATTAGGGGGAGGATCTGCGGCAACATGTGTGAATTCAGGAGTGTCGCTACAAGCCACTAATACTCCTGCTACCACCAACCCATGGGTCAGTTCCAACACACAAATTGCTACACTCTCAACTATTCCCCAAAACCTATCTAATATTACAGTAAACGGTTTGTCTGCTGGAACTACAAACATTACTTATACAGACAATCAAGGATGTATTGCCACCCAGGCTGTTCAGGTAAATGCATTGCCTACAATTACGGGTGGTTCAGTAGTTTGTCTTGGATCTCCCCTGCAGCTGTCAGGCACTGGAACACCTAATTCATCTATACCTTGGTTTTCAACCAATCAAACTGTGGCAACCATTAGTAATGATGGACTTGTTACTGGTCTTTCAGTTGGAACTTCGAACATAACTTATAGAAATAGTGATGGTTGTTCAAAAACACAAACCATCACAGCAAATGCTAAACCATCCACACCAACTATTGTGGCAGGTGGTGCAACAACATTCTGCGCAGGTGGTTCTGTTGTTTTGACTTCATCATCTAGTACTGGTAATCAGTGGTATAAGGATGATGCAGCAATCAGCGGTGCAACAGCTGCAACATACAATGCTACAACAAGTGGATCTTACAGTGTGATAGTCACAAGTGCTGAGGGTTGTTCAAGTGCTGCTAGTGTGGCAACTACTGTTACAGTTAATGCTAAACCATCCACACCAACCATTGCGGCAGGTGGTGCAACAACATTCTGTGTAGGTGGTTCTGTTGTTTTGACTTCATCATCTTCTACTGGCAATCAGTGGTACAAGGATGATGCAGCAATCAGCGGTGCAACAGCTGCAACATACAATGTTACAACAACCGGATCTTACACTGTGATAGTAACAAGTGCTGAGGGTTGTTCTAGTACTGCTAGTGTAGCAACTACTGTTACAGTAAATGCTAAACCATCCACACCAACTATTGTGGCAGGTGGTGCAACAACATTCTGTGCAGGTGGTTCTGTTGTTTTAACTTCTTCATCTAGTGCTGGTAATCAGTGGTACATGAATGATGCAGCAATCAGCGGTGCAACAGCTGCAACATACAATGCTACAACAACCGGATCTTACACTGTGATAGTCACAAGTGCTGAGGGTTGTTCAAGTACTGCTAGTGCAGCAACTACTGTTACAGTAAATGCTCTTCCAGCTTCTCCAGTAGTTAGTAACACAACATATTGTATTGGTTCAACTACTAGTGCTTTAACTGCTACTGCCCTTAGTGGTAATACACTGAGCTGGTATGGAACAAATGCTACAGGCGGAACAGCTAGTAGCACTCCATCAACACCATCAGCATCAGCTGATGGCACTACTGATTATTATGTAAGTCAAATAAATGCTCTGGGATGTGAGAGTATAAGATCTAAAATCAGTGTTGTGGTAATTGCTCTTCCAGCTGCACCAGTAGTTAGTAATACAACATACTGTATTGGTTCAACTACTAGTGCTTTAACTGCTACTGCCCTTAGTGGCAATACACTGAGCTGGTATGGAACAAATGCTACGGGCGGTACAGCTAGTAATACTCCACCAACACCTTCAGCTTCAGCTACTGGCACCACTGATTATTATGTAAGTCAAATAAATGCTCAGGGATGTGAGAGTGCAAGATCTAAAATCAGTGTTGTGGTAACTGCTCTTCCAGCTGCTCCTGTGGTTAGTAACTCAACATACTGTGTTGGTTCAACTACTATTGCTTTAGCTGCAACTGCTCTTAGTGGTAATACACTTAGCTGGTATGGAACAAATGCAACAGGTGGAACAGCTAGTAGCACTCCACCAACACCATCATCAGCTGCTGCTGGCTCTACTGATTATTATGTAAGTCAAATAAATGCTCAGAAATGTGAGAGTATAAGATCTAAAATAAGTGTTGTGGTAAATGCTCTTCCAGCTGCACCAGTAGTTAGTAACTCAACATACTGTGTTGGTTCAACTACTATTGCTTTAACTGCAACTGCTCTTAGTGGTAATACACTGAGCTGGTATGGAACAAATGCAACAGGTGGAACAGCTAGTAGCAATCCACCAACACCATCCTCAGCTGCTGCTGGCACCACTGATTTTTATGTAAGTCAAATTAATGCTCAGGGCTGTGAGAGTATAAGATCTAAAATAAGTGTTGTGGTAAATGCTCTTCCAGCTGCTCCAGTAGTTAGTAACTCAACATACTGTATTGGTTCTACTACTAGTGCTTTAACTGCAACTGCTCTTAGTGGTAATACATTGAGATGGTATGGAACAAATGCTACAGGCGGAACAGCTAGTAGTACTCCACCAACACCATCAGCATTAGTTACTGGCACCACTGATTATTATGTAAGTCAAATAAATACTCAGGGATGTGAGAGTATTCGTGGCATTATTAAGCATATAGTTAATCCACTACCTGCAAAGCCGATTATTAGTTGGTCTGGTGTTCAGTTTTCTACCACAGCTTCAGGAGTAAATTATCAGTGGTTGTTAAATGGTGCGCCAATTTCTGGTGCAACAGCATCAACACATAAGCCATTAAATACCGGTGATTTTAAACTTCGAATAACAGATCCAAATGGCTGTATAAATGTTAGTGATAGTTTTAAATTAGTTGTTACAGCAATTAGTAATTTGGTAGCAACACCAACAAGTAATATTGCAATGGTATATCCTAATCCAGCATCAACACAATTGGTATTAGAATTCTCTACGTTGCCTTCTATAAATTTAAATTTCCAATTGGTTTCTCCATCTGGGAAAGTCCTTTCTTCTTCAACTGGTAGAAATAAAATTAACGTCATTGATGTTAGCAAATTAGAGTCTGGAAACTATTTTATTAGGGTAATTGGTAAGAAATACGATCAAGTAAAAAAAGTATTAATTAAGAAGTAATTACGATATGAAAAAATTATTATACACTATATTATTTTTAGGGCTTTTATCATGTAAAAAAGAGGCCCCTGAACAAAAAATTGTATTTACAATTGATGCTGTTAATAATAGTATTGCTACAGGAACTAACTTTCCTGTAGCAGTTACGCTTACATCAGCAATGCCTTCACAAGGGATTAAAATTGAAATAATTACTGTTACCCAGGGTAGTGGTGTAACTTTGCCACAAGGTGCCCCTTATAGTACTAAAAGTGCAAAAAATACGATTGTTATAAGTGGATTACCGCAGCAACAGTATTGTACTGTTACAGTTAAAGTGACCTCTAATAATACGAGTACCAATAGCGATATTCAAATCTTTACGGTTGTTTATAAATAGAATAAATCAATCGAAAGGCTTCATTTGATTAGGTCGTATTCCTAAAAGGTGGTTTTGCCCAAAACCTACTTAAACCATCACCTAATTTATTAGGATTATAGATTTTCAGAGGCATATAGTTGTCTAGCTTGTAGTTGAAAAATGCAGCTATTGGATTTTTACAATAAAAAGTGCCGGAAAGATATTCAGATTGTATACTTGTGATTGAGGTCTTTATGAATGCAATTGACCGAAAAGGAATGTATTGTAATATAGTGTTCTAGAACCTTAAATATTGATGTAAAGTCCATATTTTACAATGGTAGGATTTATGGATTATGCTGGTTATCTTGTTTTTTTTCATTTTCTTAGGTCTAAAAATAAGTTTGATGAAAAATCACTTATCACACTAATCCGCCACACTAATTTAATTACGATCTAACAATATTATTTTCTCGACCTTGTTAGCGTCGGTGTTATTTCATAAAATATTGATTATCAATATATTGAGTAAATTAATTTTCTTGGTCCACACTAATCCACTTTCTCCTTAAATCATTTTAAACCACTTTCAATCATCCTTAAAGTTAGATTTCATTCTAATTCAATTAAAAAATAGGCGTTTCAGGATGATTTATATGCACAAATCTGGTGCGTAACTAAGTGCGTTCTAAGCGAAATTACATAGGACAAAAATATATTATGTAAAATAAAAGAATACTAATATGTAAAGTATTATTCTGATAAAATGTAAAATATAACTATATTTGAATCATAATTGTTAGATAATGGATTATGTAAATAGGATATCAGACACAGAATTGCAACGGAAATTAGCAGCCTCTGGGGCAGTTCTTATTAGGGGGGCAAAAGCTTGTGGTAAAACAGAGTCTGCCAAGCAATTAGCTAAAAGTGTTATTCATATTGATAGAGACGAACAAGCCCAACTTTTATTTGACACAGCACCAAAAAGGTTGTTGATGGGTGAAACCCCACGTTTGATTGATGAATGGCAAGTAATTCCAAAATTGTGGGATCTTGTGCGCCATGAAGTTGATGATAGAAAAAAGAGTGCGCAATTTATTTTAACTGGGTCTGCTAATCCTGAAGAAAAAGCCAATATGCATTCAGGTGCCGGCAGATTTACGATTGTTGATATGCGAACGATGTCTTGGCAGGAATTAGGAATATCTAGTGCCATAGTAAAATTATCCGATTTGTTTGAAGGAAAATCAATTGAGTTACAGGATAATCGTACCGAATTAGAATTGATTATCGACCAAATAATAAAAGGGGGGTTCCCAACTTTATTGAAGAGTAATGTTAATCAGGCCATGGATTTAAATCGTGCCTACATAGAATTGTTGGCAGAAGTTGATATGAGTAGGGTATCTCAGAATAGACGTGATCCAATAAAAATTAGAAGCTTATTAAAATCATTAGCGCGTAATACAAGCACTTTGGTTGATAATGTGGTCATCGAAAAAGATATCAAAGCAAACGAAAGCACAGCATTATCACGACCAACAATTTACGATTATTTAGACGTCTTGAATCGATTAATGATTTTGGAGGATCAGCCAGCTTGGAATACGCATATCCGATCATCACATACGTTGAGAAATTCACCAAAGCGCCATTTTACGGATGTTTCATTAGCAGTTGCTGCATTGGGTGCTAATCAAGAAACATTATTAAATGATCTTAATTTTACAGGGTTTTTATTTGAGTCAATGGTAATTCATGATCTTCGGGTTTATGGCCAGGCTAATGATGCTAAAGTCTATCATTACCGAGATTCAAGTGGATTAGAAGTGGATGGAATTGTACAAAAATACAATGGTGATTGGTGTGCTTTTGAGATTAAATTGGGTACCGGACAAATTGATGAAGCTGCTGCTAATTTGTTGCGGTTTGCTCGTTTGGTCAACACTGACAAATGCCCTGCGCCTAAATCACTAAATATTATTACAGGCACCGGAATGAGCTACACGCGTAAAGATGGTGTTAATGTAATTTCAATGGCGTCATTAGGCGTCTAGTATATGAGTAGGCACCTCAGTAATTTTCACTATTTTTGCCCTACCCCCGCAAACATATTATCTATCAACTTTTTAATTAGCGCACCCTGGCACATTTTTATAAAATATTGGTTTTGTTAGTGCTTGGGTTTGTTTCTGGTAGATTATCGGCGCAGCCCTCTTTTATCATACACAACCAGTTTGCTTCTGCGCGCGAAAATCATTTGCAAAACCAGGAGGATTCAACTAGTGCCATGGTAATCCAACGGGGCGGCATTAAAACGTCTAAAACTACTATACTACCGGTTACAATTACCAGTCAATTTAATAGCCATCACCCATACGGTTATAACGATGCGTCATTTATACCCGCAAATGGTTTACAAAGCCAATTAACATTTGGGGCTAACATTAAAGCAGGCCCGGTAAAATTACAATTGCAACCAGAACTTATATACGCTGCTAACCCTACTTACCCGCTAAATGGTAGTTATGGTTATAGTAGTGGTAAATCTTATACTAAATTATATGGCGGCCAGTCTACCCTTAGTGTAAGTGCTAGCTCATTTAGTATGGGTGTATCTACCGCAAATAAATGGTGGGGGCCAGGTGTTACAAACGCGCTTATTATGTCTAACAATGCGCCTGGTTTTGCCAATATATTTATTAAAACACATAGGCCTGCAAAAACACCCATTGGTAATTTTGAATTTGAATTAGTAGGCGGAAGGCTCGAATCTGATAGCACGCTCCCTTACGAAAATTTTCATGTAAAACCCAGCCCCAACCTGCGTAACAGCTGGCGTTACATTAACGCCTACATATTAAGTTATAACCCCAAATGGTTACCTGGTGTGTATGTTGGCCTTATACGATCTTTACAAAAATATGGCCCCGGTATTGCGGAGGGTAAAGGATCATTTACTAATAAATACATACCCATTGTAACCAAAACATTTCAGAAAAAAAATGATTGGGGTGACGATACACTTAGTATAGATCAGGTAGCTAGTTTTTTTGTGCGCATTGTGTTTCCAAAATCAAAATCGGAACTATACGTAGAGTATGGTAAAAACGATTATGGCGAGCGCACTCGAGATTACCTAATGGCACCCACGCACTCGGTAGCGCATATAGTAGGGTTTAAAAAAATAGTAACCCTCAATAAAAATAGATACCTAAACCTAGGGATTGAGTTTACACAAATGAGTCAATCACCAGATGCAATACTCCGCAGTGCGGGCAACTGGTATGTGCATGGGCAAATAGGGCAGGGCTACACCAATTACAATCAAATTATGGGCGTAGGCTCTGGCTTTGGCGCTAATAAACAAATAGTAATGGGTACATGGGTAAGTGGTAATAACAGGATTGGCGTATTTATAGAAAAAACAAATAGAGATCCTGAAAACCGTTCTATTTTTTGGACCGATATGGCCTATGGTATTACACCGCAGTATACCCTGTACAACTTTACACTAGCGGCGCAACTTGTTTTTATTGCTAGCAAAAATTATATGTGGGAAAACGAAAATAACTTATCCAATTTTCATGCAAAGCTTGCAATTACGTATCCAATAACTAATCTCAAAAACTAATACATGAAAAAGACCCTGCTTTTTATTAGTTTTTGTATGAGCGTTAATTTGCTACTAGCACAGCAAGAATCGATGCTATCAGATGGCGTATCGGATTATATTAGAAGATCACAACTAACAGGTTCACTTAACCGCACCAACAGTTTACTCATAAATAGTTTTTCGCAAAACCTAACACACCTCGATAGCCTTTTAAAAAATAAGCCACTCGTAATTGCAAAATCTAAAAACAATTTTTTAAATATTAGTTTGCTACCTGTTTCACGTACCGCACAATTTAATAGTGACCTATCACATGGTTTTAATGATGGCGGTATGATACCCTCTGCTGGTATGCAGTGGGTATTTAGTGGGGGCGTTCATATAAAAGCCGGCGCGCTTGAAATACTTGCAAAGCCCACTTATATAACCGCGCAAAACAGGGAGTTTGAAACTTTCCCTACCGAGCATTACCCCGTTTTTTGGAAAACCTATTACCGCTGGCTTAATACCATCGACAATCCAGAAAACTTTGGCTTAAACAAATACAAAAAATTATTACCCGGCCAATCGGCTATTAAATATTCGTATAAAAAAATTACCCTTAGCTACGGTACCGAAAACCGCTGGTGGGGACCCGGCCGTTACAACGCGCTTATTTTAAGTAACAACGCAGCTGGTTTTTTGCACGCTGCTCTTAGTAGTAATGCACCCATACAAACAAAACTAGGCAACATAGAGTTTCAGGTAATATCTGGTACCCTGCAAAATTCAAACATCTTACCGCCAGATCATTACAGATATGATCAGGGCGTTTTATTGTATAAACCCAAGCCAGCGCAAAACCGTTATATACGTGCTGCCACAATTAGTTTTAACCCGTCATTTGCGCCTGGTTTATTTGTAGGAGCCACAACAGTAGGGTATGGGTATAATAACGGAGGCAGCGCAAACAAAAATGCTACCATGGGCTCGTTATATGCAAGGTATGTAATGCCCAAAGACCGGGCCGAAGTATACATAGAGTTTGGCCGTAACGACAAAGCCCCAACACCCTTAAATATAGTTACCGAAAACAATTACCCGCGCGCCTTTGTAGCTGGCTTTAGAAAACTAGTACCCATTAACCACAAGCAAAAATTTATTGAAATTGCCGCCGAGCTTACGCAACTTCAACTACCTACTACACCCTTAACTTTTGAGGGCAACAGTTGGTACACCAGTAAAGCCGTGCCGCATGGTTTTACAAATGATGGTCAAATACTAGGCGCACATATTGGCCCTGGTAGCAATAGCCAGTTAGGATCTATTAGTTATGTAAACGGGTTTACAAAAATTGGCGTAGAGTTTGAGCGCCTCGTGCACAACAACGATTTTTATTACAACGCTTTTATTGTTACGCGTGATCCTACTAGACACTGGGTAGACGTGTCTACAACACTAGTGGGTAATTATGCCTACAAAAAATTAATGGTATCTGGTAGAGCTGCATTTATACGTTCACTCAATTACCAGTGGTACATACTAGAAGGCCTAGGTTATTTTAAAAACGGGTACGACCGCTTTAATTTTAGCGCTACACTTTCTATTGCTTACCGCCTGTAACAAATAAATAAAGCGCGGTAATAAACTTACCAATAAACGCACCAGCAAGTAACGCTAATAACCAACTTACTTCATTTTTTTTAAGGGGCATTTCGGGGGTATCTACAACCTGTATGGTAGGTGTTTCTTGTAATAGTGCAGTTTTACTTGCCTCTAAATTTTTTGTGAGTTCTCCAAATATCGCAGCCTGCACCATTTTATCCCTTCCTGTAACTTCTACCTGCATTTCACCACCCTGCGAAAAAGCGGGGTTGGCATCTAGTAATTCTCTACCTGCACTAATAGCAGTGTATGTTTTATTATTCAAAACAGCCTTAATACTGTCTACTCTTTGTTGCAGACGCTCTACATTCCCTCTTACTCTTTTTGTTTTGGTATCAATATAAAAACTACTGGTAACAGCAAGTAAACGCTGGCAAAGAAATTGACTAAGCTGTTCGTCCCGTGTAGTAATTTGTAACGAAAACAAACTCAGTTTTTTATCGGGTTTAGATATTGATAATTCTTTTTCGGTAATGCGTTTGAGTATTACGTGTAGTAAACTATCCTCTAGTCTTGTAAACACGCCTTTTTTACTACTAAAATTAATAGTACGCCCTACTTTATTGCTGCTAGCCCATTTACTGGTAAAGCCATAAGCATTAGCATATGCATCGGCAAGTGTAACCGTGCCGGCGCTATCGTAACTAGTAAGTAATGCTTTTTTAATTAAAGTGTTACTTTTTAAAAGTTCTAATACATTATCGCCTTGTAACACACCTGACCCACCCGAAAGTCCACCAAGGTCTAATCCAAACTGTCCGGCAAGTGCAGAGGCTATACCACCACCACTGCTTTTATTATCCTCTACCACAAAAGTAGTAGCCGCAGTGTAGGTATCTTTTTTGATAAAAGCATAGCCTACACCTAATAGTGCGCCAAAAGTTCCCATAATAAGTAGGATACCCCAGTGTGCCATCAAAAAAGCAATACGCTTTTTAATGCTCTCTATTAATTCGGATATAAAATAACTAGGTTCTTCTTGTTTATCTGATAATGCCATATAAATAAATTAACGCAGTACGCTGATTAAACTAATGATTGCAGATAAAGATCCGGTAATAGCAGACAGCTCAATAATAGAAAGTCCTTTTTTACCCGTATCTGTTTTTGCAGGAACAATAATTTTACTGCCTGGAAATATTTTTGGATAGTTTCTAAAAAATAAGAAGTGATTTATTTTTTTACTAATGCCGCTAGGGTACTCGACATAGGCCTTTTTTAAATTGCCTTTATCATTAATACCACCTGCCATAGAAATATAAGCTCTAAAACTTGCAGAATGATAGCTTAATATTTGTGGGTTAAATACTTCACCTTTTACTTCTACAAAAGGTTCTTGGCGTGGAATAAAAATACTATCGGAAGGGCGTAATAAAAATGAAGGGATACCATCTTTACTTTCTGATGGCGTTCCTACGCGCAGTCCATTTCTAAACACTTGTACATCTTTAATAGATGCATACGGAGATACACCGCCTGCTTTTTGTAGCAGCTCTTGTAAAGTTTCATTTCTTTTTTCTAGTGCATATACACCAGCGTATAAAACTTCACCTCCTAATTTTACCGCACCTAGGTTTTGGTAATTGAGTAACCTAGGTACAAAAATATAATCGAGTGGCTCTAGCGCATGCTTGGTACCCAGTGTGTTTAAATTAGAGTCTACCGCCACCACAGATATTTGCATGAGCTGGTTGGTAAGGGTATCGGCTCTGTTTTTGCTTAGGCGTGAAATTTCAACTTTGTGGTTAGCGGCTTCGTTGGTAAAACCACCCGCCATGAGTAAAACATCTTCTAGTTGCATACCCCTGCGGTATGGATACGTACCCGGGTTTTTAACAGAACCAGCAAGTGTTACCGTTAATTTATTTTGAATACCATCGGTACTCGCAATGGTAATGGTATCGTTTTTATAAAGTGCAATATCAGACACGCTACCGGTTACAATTTTTTGTACATCAAACGATAGTAAAGTAGGCTCGGTACCAGGAACATTTCTTTTAATGGTACCTCTGTTTAAAAAAGCATTTTCAATAACACCATCTGCTTTTTTAAGTAGTGCAGCCACGCTTAAATTACTGGTAAGCTCGTAACTGCCAGGCCTGTAAACAGCGCCCTCTAAAACAACTCTATTGCTATAAATGTCTAAAATTTTATCTACAAAAACAGAGTCGCCATTTTTAGGGAGTATGGTTTCAAAATCGGTTGCGGCTACATCTTTTAAAGACATGGTTCTTACATCATACCTAGCAAGCTTGGCTACGTCTTTAATAGCAGCGGGTTTAAAGCCACCGGTAAAACCAATAGCGTTAGCTAGGGTTTCGTTTTCGAGTAATTCATAAATACCAGGCCTTACCACTTCGCCACTAAAAATAATGCGTTTGGTTACCGGTCTAAATCTAATAACGTCTTGGTCTTGTAGTCTTATATTTTTATCGAGTAAGCCCTGTTGTAAAAAGCCATAAAAATCGATACTATCAATAATTTTATTATTGCGTATCAAATCAATTTTACGTAATGATCCATTAACGGTAGGTCCGTTAGATAAATACAAAATATTAAAAAAGCCTGCCTGCGCCGTTAATACATAATCCCCCGGAAACTCGGCCTCACCAGTAACGGTAATTCTGATAGATCTAATATTTGCAAGCGTTACACTTAATTTAGTTGCGCCGCTATTGAGTGCCGGATAAATGCGCGCGAGCGTACTCTGGATTTTACTGGTTGCTTCTTCAAGCGTTAAGCCATTTAGTGAAACATAGCCAGCATACTCGAGTAGTATTTTACCTTCTGGACTAATGCCCGCATTCATTTCTTTAACATTGGCACCTGTAACACTAATTGATAAAACATCTCCAGTACCCAACACATAATTTTGGGGCGTGGCCACTTTTACATTGGGTTGTAAAATAGGATAGGGGTTACTAAAATAATCGAACCCATAATACCTGCTTCTTCTTTTAAGCCTTGGAATTTCTTCTACCCAAGTACTGTCCTGCATAAACATGGTAGAGTCGAGTATAAAATTTTTAGCCCCGCTATTGGTTGTTTTAGCAATCCCCTGGATTCTTAGTAAACGCTTTTTAAATCCGTTTACTTCTTTAGGGTCAAGTCCCATGCGCACCAACTGGCCAATACCTTCCGATTCAGAAAGGCCACTGTTTTGCCCTTGCATCCACATTTGCATGATTTGTTGGTCCGACATCTTATCTAATTTTAAATTAGGTAAGCCGGTATAGTTGCTTTGTGCCCCTGCACTTAAGCCAAGTGCAACAACTAAAAAGGCAGCGATGCCAAATTGCAAAATGGGGCGTATGGTAAATTGGTTCATCTTCAAATTTAAAATATAACAAATATACGGTTAAAGGCCATAGCTTACGCCTAGTGACCAGCTGCCACCAGAGGTGTTCCACTTGCTGTACCAGCCATTGAATGTCAGGCCGTTAAGTAGCTCGTAGTAGGCGTTCAAATAAATTTCATTACGGGCTTTAAATCCGCCCTCAAATAGTGCAGGTTGAGGCTGTTGCAGGTACTGATCTACAATAGTGCCATCTTCGCCTTTTCTAATAGATTGGTAACGAACCATGCACTTAAGCCTTGGTATAGGCGTGTATTTTAAAGAAAGCAAAAGCCTGTCGGCGTTACTGCCCATCCAATCGCCCATAAAAAACCCATGGCTGGTATAGGATTGTGCCGGAATTAAATTGTTGTATACAAACGGATTAATTCGGGTGTACTCGGCATTAAAAGTTAAGTACGGTAAGCCAATATCGGTAACAGAACCACCCACGGTGTAACCAAGTTGATTTCTACTTTTTGCTCTTACAAAAATGGTACTCATTCTTATTTCATCAATAAAAACGCTGGTATATAAGTGTGTATTTTTAAGTTGGTTTCTGCTACTTACATTTAAAAATATTTGTGCGTTAGAGCCTGCTTGTATATGAGAATTGTTAACAATATTATCATACACTTTATAAAACATTACAGGAATTAAATAACCTACATCGAGGCGGTCACTATACACGACCGATTCTCCAAAACTTACATCAAGCCCCTTCATGGCTTTAATTAAAACACTATGCGTCGAAAAAAATTTTGGAACAAATACTTGACGCTCGCCACCAAATACGCTATTGTCTGTTCCATAAGTGCGCACACTATCAACAATTTTTGAATTTAACCAAGCGTGCGTGTTGTTAAAACGCAGCCAACTAAATGGGCTATAATCAAAACGTATAAATGGAAAGTTGGGCGCTTTATCAGATAACACTATACGGCCGTTTTCGCCATAGCCATAGAGTAAATGATCTTGCCCAAAAGCAATACTACCATTTTTAAAGGCGTAATTAATGCTCCCTCTAAATTCCGAAAAGTTTTGACTTTTAAATAAAGAAGTGTCTTTTCTAATAATACCGGTGCCCGGAACGCCCTGCCTAGTGGTATCAAAGCCCCTTCCTTGTTCATTAACATCGTTAAAGAAAAACTGGAAGCCAACACGTTTGCCCGCCGTTCCCCAAAAATGTAAACCAGTACTCCTTGTTTGATAATTGATATTTTCACCCATGGTTACCCCACCTCTAATAACCGGATCAATAAATAATTTGGTGTTTTTATTAGCAGTGTAAAAACTACGCCACCTACCTACTTTATCTTTTGCAAAAAAGGTAGGATTCAGGTTTATGTTTTTGTCGGAAACGGCATTAAATTCTTGTTGGTAAAAAGCAAGTTCCTTTTTTTCTGTTACGGTAAGCTTGCTACTTTTTAAAGCGATGGTGTCTAAACAAGCGGCTAAATAGGTTTTACTTAAAGGTCTAATATGATCTTCAAAATCTAAAAGTCCCTTTTGCGCCATACGCCCAATATAATTATATACTTCCGACCTATGGTTTTCATATACCTCTTGTGCACCAAGCTGCAAACAGCAGCTGGCAATAAGTAGGCTTAATAGTAGAAGTTTATTTTTCATGATTTTTAATAAGCGTTTTGATCGCCTCTCATTAAATTAATAATGGTTTGTAAAATAATTTGACAGTCTAGCCAAAATGTCCAGCGGTGTATATAATATAAATCAAAATTAACGCGTTTTTGCATAGAGCCCGGCGCTTTGGTTTCGCCCCTACAACCGTTTACCTGCGCCCATCCCGTAATACCTGGCGTAACAATATGGCGTAGCATGTAATTATCGATGGTATGCATAGAAGCCATATTAAGAGGCGTGGGGTGCGGTCTTGGTCCTACCACACTCATATCGCCCATTAATACGTTCCAAAACTGAGGGAGTTCGTCCATATTGGTTTTACGCATAAAAGCACCAATAGCAGTAATGCGCGGATCATTTTTAGTAGCCTGGTTGTAATTGCCCTCTTCATCTATATCGTTAGAAGAAGACACCATGGTTCTAAATTTATAACAAGTAATTTTTTCGTTGTTAAGGCCCCATCTTTCCTGTTTAAAAATAGCAGGCCCTCTCGAGCTAAGTCTAATTAGTAATGAAATAATAGGTAAAAGCCACCAACCAAGTAGTACAAAAAATAGGAGTGAAAAAACAATATCAAAACCACGCTTTAATATTTTATTTTCTGGTTTATCCAGTGGAAGTGCTCTAATATTAATTACCGGAAGTAGTCCAATATTATTTACTTGCACACTAGCGTCTACATATTGTTGTAGATCAGGTACAATGCGCGCCTTTGTTTTGTACATGTCGCAAAGAGACAAGCAAGCTTTTATTTGCAGGGCCTCGTTTGCAGGCAGCGTAATCATCACTTCGTCTATATGCCCTTCTTTTAAAATAGATTCTAATGCATCTAGTTTGCCCAGGTACTTGCTGCCATTAAGTTTGGTGGTATTATCATCTATAAAACCATAACATTTATAACCGTAATAGTAATAGCGGTTAATGGTTTCGTAAAGTTCCATGGCGCTGGGTGTAACACCAACAATTAAAACGTTTTCAAAAAAATCGCCCTGAAAAATGGCAGCGTGTAATAATTTTCTGATAATATATTTGGCTACCGCTTCGGTAACAAAGAGTACGCTTAAAAACGTTACAAAAAAGAGTCCGCTAAATGCTAGGTAGTCTCTTAAAAAAAACGCACTCGAGGTAATTAAAATGCCAAATAAAATAAGGGAGTAAAGTATAAAAACAATTTCTTCCGAAAATTTATTGGAGCGGCGCTCGGCGTATAAGCGAGAAAATGATCCGGCCACATACCAAATAATAACACTTAGTAAAGCAAAAAGTAAAAGTGCAATATTGTAAAAGTGACCCTCGTGTAAATGCAGCAGCCTTAATGAAATAAAAAAAGACGCCATAACAACAGGAGCGTCTATGATATATCTTAAAAGGGTATACTTATGGGTGGCTTTTGCCATTGTACATCAATGCTTTAAAAACGGTTACATAAGCCCTTGTTACTTCGTCCCAATTGTATTTTTGGGTAATCCCGTCACGTGCTTTTTCTTTTAATATTTGAACAGCTTGGGGGTCATGCTCTGCTTGTTGCAAATATAAGGCAACAGAGTCAGAGGTTTTTTGAAAAAACCAACCAAATTGGCCATTTTCAAGCATTTCTCTATTAAAAACCGTATCTAAAGCGAGTATTGCGCAGCCATAAGCCATGGCTTTAAGCAT
>CANHCY010000038.1 GCA_947459295.1 Chitinophagaceae bacterium | reverse complement strand
TGCGGACCGGACGGGACTCGAACCCGCGACCTCCGCCGTGACAGGGCGGCATTCTAACCAACTGAACTACCGATCCAAACCTCCAAAAACTGCCTTTACAGGTCGTTTTCAGGACGGCAAAGATAAGGGTAAACCCTTTTCATAAACAAATCTTTTCATAAAAATATTTGAACCCCTAATTTTACCGAAATTCGCACTCATTATGCCACAGTACCCGAATAGACAATTTTTAGAATTCGAGCAGCCCATTAAGGAATTATTTGAGCAAATTGAGGATACTAAAAAGTTACAAGAGAAGAACCCCAAAATAGATTATAGTAAAACGCTTGCACAACTAGAAGCATCTATTCTTGAAAAAAGAAAAGAACTGACTGTTTCATTAACACCATGGCAGCGTGTACAATTAAGTAGACATCCGGACAGGCCGTATACTTTAAAATACATCGACAAAATGTTTACCAACTTTGTTGAATTACATGGCGACCGCAATGTAAAAGACGACAAAGCAATGGTGGGTGGCTTTGCGCAACTCAATGGTGAAACAGTGATGGTGATTGGTCAGCAAAAAGGGGCCAACACAAAAATGAGACAGCTCCGTAATTTTGGTATGGCTAATCCGGAAGGCTACAGAAAAGCGCTTCGTCTCATGCGTTTAGCAGAAAAATTTAATAAGCCTGTTATTGCACTTGTAGATACGCCGGGTGCCTTTCCTGGACTTGAAGCAGAGGAGCGTGGACAAGGGGAAGCCATTGCCAGAAATATTTATGAAATGATCCGTTTAAAAGTGCCGGTGATTGTTGTGATAATTGGTGAAGGCGCGAGTGGAGGTGCTTTAGGCATAGGTGTTGGAGATAGAGTACTTATGATGGAAAATACCTGGTACACTGTAATTTCTCCAGAAAGTTGTAGTTCTATTTTATGGCGTTCTTGGGATAAAAAAGAACTCGCTGCAGAGCAATTAAAATTAACAGCCACAGACATGAAAGGTTTTGGACTTGTTGATGAAATTGTGCATGAGCCACTCGGTGGTGCGCACTGGGATTATTCCGAAGCTGCCGAACTTTTAAAGACCGCGATTGTTAAGGAATTAAATGTAATTAAACATATTGCTCCTCAAGACCGGATTAACCAGCGCATAGATAAATATTGCAAAATGGGATTCTGGGAAGAGACAACCGCATAATTTTAAATGATGACAGTACAGCAACAATTAAGAGGAACAGGGGTAGCACTTGTAACACCATTTGCAAAAGATGGTAGTGTAGATTATAACGCATTAGGTAAAGTAATTGATCACGTAATTAAGGGTGGGGTAGAGTATTTAATTACGCTTGGCACCACTGGCGAAACACCTACTTTAAGCAAAGAAGAAAAAATTGCTGTCATAGAGTTTACTTTTAGTCATACCGCTGGTAGATTGCCAATTATTGTTGGTGTGGGTGGTAATAATACTGCCGAAGTTATTAGTGATTTGCAAAAACTCCCATTAGATAAAGCTGTCGCTGTACTAAGCGCTGCCCCATATTATAATAAACCTTCTCAAGAAGGTATTTACCAGCATTATAAAGCAGTTGCTGCGGCGAGTCCTAAGCCTGTTATTTTATACAACGTACCTGGAAGAACAGGTCGTAACATGTCTGCAGATACTACCATTCGTTTGGCAAAAGATTGTCCTAATGTAGTGGCATTAAAAGAAGCAAGTGGTGATATGGCGCAGTGCATGGATATTTTAAGAGATGCGCCTTCCAATTTTGTGGTTGTTAGTGGTGATGATCTATTAGCACTTCCGCAAATTGCATGTGGTATGCAGGGTGTTATTAGTGTTGCTGCAAATGCGTATCCAGCTGAGTTTTCAAATATGGTTCGTGCATGTTTAGCTGGTGATTTTGTAAAAGCAAAAGCAATGAACGATCCTTTAATTGAAGGATATGATATTATGTTTGCCGAAAACAACCCGTCGGGTGTAAAAGCATTTATGCACGAAATGGGATTATTAGAAAACGAAGTTCGTTTGCCGGTAGTGCCTTTAAGTGAGCCTGTTTACAGCCGCGTTAAAACCTACTTGGCTAAATAATTATTTTAGCAAGGCCTTTATTTCATTGAGTTTCATGAGTGCTTCAACCGGCGTTAGCTGATTGATATCCATACTATTGAGCGCTGTTCTGATGCTTTCAAAAGTTACGGTATGCTCATCAAAAATAGATAGTTGCAGTTTTGGTTGCTTGGTGCCAATTTCTTTTGGATGTTCTGATTTAGATTCTAGTACCGCTAAAATTTCATTGGCTCTATTGATAAGTGCAGGAGGCATACCGGCCATAGTGGCCACATGAATACCAAAGCTATGCGTGCTTCCACCAGCTGCTAGTTTGCGCAAGAAAATTATTTTATTACCTACTTCTTTGTGTGTGACATGAAAATTTTTGACACCCGTTAATACATTTTCTAGATCATTTAATTCGTGGTAGTGTGTGGCAAATAATGTTTTTGGTTTTGCTGTAGCGCCGTGTAAAAATTCAACAATACTCCAAGCAATAGATATACCATCGTAGGTACTGGTACCTCTTCCAATTTCATCTAATAATATTAGACTCCGTGCCGAAATATTGTTAACAATACTTGCCGTTTCATTCATTTCCACCATAAATGTAGACTCGCCACCACTTAAATTATCGCTTGCGCCTACACGGGTAAAAATCTTATCCGTTAATGGGATTTTAGCGGCCGTGGCTGGCACATAAGAACCCATGTGTGCAAGTAGAGTAATAAGCGCCGTTTGTCTTAAAATGGCACTCTTACCACTCATATTGGGTCCAGTTAAAATAATAATTTGCTGTGTACTATTGTTAACGACAATATCATTGGAAATATAAGGCTCTCCTGGTGGTAAATTTCTTTCAATAACCGGGTGCCTGCTTTCTGTGAGGTGCAGGTCGTAACCCTCATGAATACTAGGTTTACAGTAATTTAATTGAAGGGCATTGTCTGCAAAACAACAAAGGCAATCGAGTTGTGCAATAACCTGCGCATTTAACTGAATAACGGCAATATAATTTTGAAGGGTAGATAGTAGGCTGTCAAACAAAGCAATTTCAATAGCGGTTATTTTGTCTTCGGCGCCCATTATTTTTTCTTCGTACTCTTTGAGTTCTGGTGTGATGTAACGCTCTGCGTTGGCAAGTGTTTGCTTGCGAATCCAAGTGTCGGGCACTTTGTTTTTATGAACGTTGGTCACTTCGAGGTAGTAGCCAAAAACGTTGTTAAAACTAATTTTTAATGAAGAGATGCCTGTTGCAGCTGCTTCTCTTTGCTGGATGTTTACTAAAAAATCTTTACCGCCTGTTGCAATGTTTCGAAGGCTATCTAACTCACCATGAAATCCATCTTTTATTACACCGCCTTTGTTTGCAGCTACCGGTGGGTTTTCTGCAATTTGCTGGTAGATGGTTTCAACAATACTTGGGATAGGGTCTAGTAGGGCAGCCGCGTCCGTAATTTTTTTGTTGTTACTTTTTGATGCAGCTTCCCTTATAATTTGAATTTGTTCGAGACCTCTTGCGAGCTGAACAACTTCTCTAGGATTGATCTTTTTTAAAGGCACTTTACTCACCAGTCTTTCCATATCACCACATGCTTTAATGGCAGCAGATAATGTGGTACGAAGTGTTTGGTCTTTTATAAGTGTTTCAACGGCGTCTAATCTTTCATTGATGGCCGCGGTATTTTTTAATGGAAATATTAACCATCGGCGCAGCAGCCTGGCGCCCATGGGGCTTACCGTATTATCAATAACTTTTAATAAATAATTTCCTTGGTCTACACCAGCGCCTAGTAGTTCTAAGTTTCTGATGGTAAAACGGTCCATCCATAAAAAGTCTTCACGTTCCATGCGCTGCACACCCGTAATGTGCTGCAAGTTTGGATGTTCGGTTTCTTTTAAATAATGTAAGATGGCCCCAGCTGCAGTAATAGCGTGGGGTAGAGCTTCAATACCAAATCCTTTTAATGAATGGGTATTAAAATGTTTGAGTAAACTTTCGGTAGCAAAAGCTTCATCAAAAATCCACGACTCCATGGTATAGGTGTAAAACTTAGGGCCAAATTTTTCAACAAATTGTTTTTGAAAATTGCGTTGAAAAATTACTTCGGCAGGTTTTAAACCTTGTAATAATTTGTCTATGTATTCGGTGTTGCCTTCTGCAACAAAAAATTCGCCAGTAGAAATATCTAAAAAAGAAGCGCCTAAACTGTCTTCTTTATCTGAAAAATGTACAGCAGCTAAAAAGTTATTGCTGCCTTGTTCTAATAATTTATCGGAAGTGGCAATGCCCGGTGTCACCATTTCTGTAACACCTCTTTTTACAATCCCCTTTACCGATTTTGGATCTTCTAATTGATCACATACTGCAACACGGTGACCGGCTTTAACCAGTTTGTGCAAATACGTATCAAGTGCATGGTGCGGAAAACCAGCCAGTTCATTTTCGGATGCAGAACCATTGTTTCTTTTGGTAAGTGTGATGCCGAGTACCTTAGAAGCAACAATGGCATCTTCACCAAATGTTTCATAAAAATCGCCTACCCTAAATAACAAAACAGCACCAGGATATTTTTGTTTAATAGCCCGGTGCTGTTGCATTAAAGGAGTTTCTGAAGCCGCTTTTGCCATAGGGGCAAATATAAGAAGCTACGGCTAATTTTTACCTTTTCTAGGCAGCTTAGCGTCTCTTTGAGCGGTATTATAAGCAAAGGCGGCAACAATGGTTGCAATTTGCTTTAAATCGTCTTCTATCAGGTGGTCATAGACGTCCATATTGCTATGGTGTGTTCTTGAATTGTACTCGATAGGATCCTGAATAAATTGAAAACCAGGAAGGCCAATACCATCAAATGATTGGTGGTCGGTTCCGCCGGTGGTACTAACCGTTACGGTAGAAGCGCCAAGGTCTTTAAACGGCGCTAACCAGCTACTAAAAATAGGGCCGCAGGCTTCGTTACCTTGTAAATAAATACCTCTAATTTTTCCGGTACCATTGTCAATATTAAAATACCCCGAAAATTTATCGGCAGCAGCTGCCTGATCGCCGGTAAATGTTTTTTTAACGTAGCCTCGAGAGCCTAATAAACCCTGTTCTTCACCACTCCATAAACCAATACGAATGGTACGGCGCGGATTTACACCAATAGCTTTTAATATGCGCATGGCTTCCATCATTACAGCAGAACCTGCTGCATTATCAGTGGCACCTGTGCCTGCTTGCCAAGAATCTAAATGCGCGCCAATCATTACAACTTCATCTTTTAAGAGTGGGTCGGTACCTTCAATTTCTGCAATCACATTATAGCCTTGTAAATCTTTATCCTGAAAACTTGATTTTACATCGAGGTCAAAATTTACGGGTGTACCAGATTTAGCAAGTCTTAAAAGCGTATTGTAATCTTCTACGCCAACTGCCATGTCTAAAAAGTTAGCAGGGTCAGCACCTTTGTAAGCGCCACCACCTTGTGCAAAAATGGTTCCGTCATGATTACGGGTAGAAGTTGAAATCATGGCGTGTGCGCCTTCTTGCATCGCCATGGCTTTTAATAAATTTAATACGCGTGCTGCACCACCGCCACCACCTGCGCGCATAGCATCACGCATTCTGCGCTGTGCTGCGGTATCGGTGGGAGTCGCTGCACCTCTTGGTGCTGCTGGTTTTGCGGCCGCCATAGTAGCAAGTTCTTCGTCGGTGTATCTTTTAGCATCAGCCGTAAAACTATGCTTATACATATTTTGCTGATCGAGTATAATTATTTTTCCTTTTAACTGTCCGCGGAAGGCTTCTAGTGCTGCAGAGTCTTTTGCATCTACTAATAAAAGTGTTGCTTTTTTTAATCCTTTGGTGCCAGCGGTCCAAGTTTTAGGCCAAGCCATTAAAGGTTTATAATAAGGCGCTGTTACTGCTAGATACATTTTTTCTAATTCCCATCCTTTACCAAATTCACCCCATGGTTCTATAACTGCTTTTTGAACCCCCCAATTTGTAAGGGTTTCTTTGGCGTAATTGGCAGCTCTACTAAAACCCGCCGAATTGGTTAAACGGCTACCACTTTTATCTGTTAAATTAAAAGCGATATCCATTACTTTGGAATGCTGTAAGCCTTCTTGTCTAATTTTTTGCATCATAGCCTGGTCTACATTTTCCTGTGCTAAGCTAGCCACTGGAAAAGCCAAGGCAACAAGGCAGCCCAGCTTAATAAGTTGTTTGTTCATGTCTTTTTATTAAAGGTTTGCAAATAAACTAGTTTCAATATAAGCAATCTTACGCTATACATTCACTTCTCTATTTGAGCGGTTAAAACTACCTTTGTGGCATGCGAAAACTAAGCATGGATGCGTTAGGCCGAAAATCCCTTGCCCAATTTAAGGCTGCACAAAAACAACCCATTATGGTGATCCTCGATAATATCAGGAGCATGCACAATGTGGGGAGTGTTTTTAGAACGGCCGATGGGTTTTTATTGGAGGGGATTGTGCTTTGTGGATTTACCCCGCAACCCCCTCACCGTGATATTCAAAAAACGGCACTAGGCGCTACCGAATCGGTAGATTGGTGGTATGTTCAAAATACACTGGATGCCGTTATGGATTTAAAAAGTAAAGGGTATAAAGTGTATGCTGTGGAGCAGACAGAAGGGAGCATCATGCTTTCTAATTTTAATACAAATTTTACTGAACCGATTGCACTTGTTTTTGGCAATGAAGTAGAAGGAGTTGCATCAGATGTGATTGCTGCATCAGATGGGTGTATCGAAATTCCACAAGAAGGCATGAAACACTCTTTCAATATTTCGGTGGCGGCAGGTATTGTGCTTTGGGAAATGGTCAGAGCAAATCAGTCAAAAAGTTGAAATTAAAATCTAACAAAGATTTATCCGATGGTTAAAAAATATTTAAGTCTTGTAAAGTTCTCGCATACCATTTTTGCGTTGCCTTTTGCATTTATTGGTTTTTTTATAGGTGTGTATACTGTTTCTACTGAAAAGGCGCTGCCCATGGTTCAAGTGATGATGCAAAAACAGATGTTACAATTATTTTTATTGGTGCTTGTCTGTATGGTTACCGCCCGTAGTGCTGCGATGGCTTTTAACAGATACCTCGATCGTAGTTTTGATGCTCAAAATCCGCGAACGGCCATTAGAGAAATACCCAGTGGTGTGATTGCCGCATCAAGTGCGCTCCGTTTTGTTATTTTAAATGCGCTGATTTTTATAGCTGCCACTTATTTTATCAATCCTATTTGTTTTTATTTATCGCCAGTAGCACTCTTTGTTATTTTATTTTATAGTTACACCAAACGCTTTACATCACTATGCCACATGGTGCTTGGGCTTGGTTTATCCTTAGCACCCATTGGTGCCTATTTAGCGGTTACTGGATCATTTGCAGTGCTACCCATTTTATTTTCTTGTGTTGTCATTTGTTGGGTGAGTGGTTTTGACATCATATATGCCATGCAAGACGTTGATTTTGATGCGTCACAAAATTTACATTCTATTCCTACATATTTAGGTAAAGTAAATGCACTTCGTTTATCGGTGCTACTACATGTGGTAGCAGCGGCACTAGTAATTGTAGCTGGCTTACAAGCAGGCTATGGTTATTTTTACTGGGAGGGTGCGCTTGTATTTATTGGCATGTTGTATTACCAACATTCAATTGTATCGCCTACCAATTTATCTAAAGTAAATATTGCTTTTATGACAGCCAATGGTATTGCAAGTGTTATATTTGGTGTACATGTACTGGTAGCATTATTTTTAAAATAAAATTGATTACTCCTTTGGCTAGAATACTTTGCATCGATTACGGCGGAAAAAGAACGGGCCTAGCTGTTACCGATCCACTGCAAATTATTGCAACGGGCTTAACAACCGTTGACACCAAAGATTTACACGCTTTTATAAAAAATTATTTACGAACGGAGGCCATCGAACTTATTTTAATTGGTGCGCCGCTTAGTTTAGACAATACACCTACCCATGCAACGCCACTTGTTAAGGCAGCCATTGGTCAGCTCAAAAGAACATTTCCTGCCATACCCATCCAAACTGTTGATGAGCGTTATACCTCTAAAATGGCAGTAAGGGCCATGGTAGATATGGGGATGAAAAAAAAGGACCGTCAAAATAAAAAAATGGTGGATGAAATAGCGGCTACCATTATGTTACAGGAATATTTAGCCAACCGTTAAGGTGTATTTTTGTTGATTGGCATAATTGGGGGTATTTTTGCACTTTAATAGCCATTAATCAACAACTTAATTGTCATGATTCTTCCAATTGTAGCCTATGGGGCCCAAATTTTAAGAAAAGTTAGTGCTTCTATAGACGCTTCTTATCCGTCACTTCCTAAATTATTAGAAGACATGTGGGAGACCATGTACTCAAGTAATGGGGTAGGGCTTGCTGCGCCTCAAATTAATAAAGACATCAGACTATTTGTAATTGACAGTGCTCAAATTTTTGAAAGTTTAGAGCCCCACGAAATTGGTAAATACCCGGATGCGCCAGGTGTTAAAAAAGTAATGATCAATGCAAAAATTGTGAATTTAGCTGGCGAAGTTTGGTCTTACAACGAGGGTTGTTTGAGTATTCCAAATATTAGAGAAGACGTTTCTAGACATGAAATTGTTACACTAGAATACCAAGACGAAAACTTTAAAACCCACACCGAAACATTTAATGGCATTACTGCCCGTGTTATTTTGCACGAGTATGATCATATTGAGGGTAAATTATTTATCGATTATTTAAAGCCGCTGCGTAAAAAATTATTACAAGGCAAATTAAACGATATAAGTAAGGGTAAGGCCCGTATCGATTACAAAATGATTTTTATTAAATGATAAAATATACTTGGTTATTACTTATGTTCATGAGCGGGTCTTTGTATGCACAAGACACGACTATTGCCATGGGTAACCAAGCATTTACTTTATCGGAAGTAGTGGTGCGAAATAATTTTGATTATAAACAGGTACTCGAAACTATCAAGCAAGACACCACATTTTACAAGGCTTTCCGAAACCTACGTATCATTGGATTTTCTTCTTATAACAGTATTCAAATGCTGGGTAAAGATGGCGGTATAAAAGCTTCCTTAACCAGTAAAACACGCCAAAACCATATGGGTAATTGCCGTACCATGGATGTGTTGGAAGAACAAACAACTGGCGATTTTTATTCAGGCACTGGTAAATACAATTATTTAACGCCAGAATTATACGCCGGTTTATTTTTTACCAAAGGAAAAATTTGTGGAGAAAATAATATTGTAAAAGGGCGCAACTTATTAACCAGTAATAAATCTGGTATTGAAAAGCACAAAGACCAATTAAAAATGCTTTTTTTTAATCCAGGAAAAAAAATACCGGGCATCCCATTTATTGGTGACAAGCTGGATTTATATGACGAAGCTGCCCACAAACTATATGATTACCGCCTAGATGTGGTGGATTATAAAGGGACCCTTTGTTATTTATTTTCTATCAAACCAAAAGAAGATCTTGGTTATTTTAAAAGTGATAGGGTAGTGGTAGATCAAATGAATACCTGGTTTGATTTAAAAACACTAGAAGTATTAGGTCGTAATTATGCCTTAAGTTATAAAGCTGGTGTATATGACTTTGATGTTGCCATGGAAGTAGAAATGACCAAATTTAAAGGGCTTACAGTGCCTAAAACACTACGTTATAAGGGTAACTGGGACGTTGTCTTTAAAAAAAGGGAACGGGCTATTTTTACCGCTACACTATTTGATTACAATTAGGTACGCCAATTTTTATTAGGCCAAAAACTGGTCGTGGATATAATCTACCACATCAATAAAGCTTTCGTTTTTCTGATAAACAGCCAGTTGCCTGTCTGCACCTGTTCCAGCCTTAAATAAGGCATCAATATTGGAAAGGATATCTCTGCTGCCTAAGTCGTTTAAAGTGTCGTCTACAAAGTCTAGAAGCTCATAAATGAGTGCTTTGGTTTCCACTTCTGTTTCTTTACCAAAATCAATTAATGTTCCTTCAATACCATACCTACTAGCTCTCCACTTATTTTCATTTATTAGCGAGCGCTGGTAATTGATGAAATTTAAATTCTGATGCCTTAGCTTATAAATTTTAGCACAAATGGCCTGAAACAAAGCAGCAATAACGGTGGTTTCTTTGATGGTTAATGGGACATCACAAATTCTAAATTCGACAGTATTAAAAACGGGGTGCACCCTTACGTCCCACCATATTTTTTTTGCATTGTCTATACAATTGGTTTTGATGAGTAGGTTCACATAATTCTCGTAGTCCTCAATCGTTTCAAAATAATCGGGGATACCAGTTCTTGGAAATTTATCAAACACTTTGGTTCGGTAAGACTTGTATCCGGTAATCCTGCCTTCCCAAAAAGGGGAGTTGGTACTAAGTGCATATACGTGGGGTAAAAAATACCTAGCCGTATTGGCAATATGCATCGCCATTTTTCGGTCCTGCATGCCCACGTGTACATGTAATCCAAAAATTAAATTACTCCTGGCTGCATCCTGTAATTCATTTACAATTTGATTGTACCTAACGTGGTCGGTAATGAGTTGGTGTTGCCAGTGGCTAAAGGGGTGTGTACCTGATGCACCTACCCATAAATTTAAATCTCCTGCAATGCTTGATACAATATTTCTTAATTCTGTCACCTCTTTTTGTGCTTCTTCAATATTACTGCAAACAGCGGTCCCTACTTCTACTACGGCTTGGTGCATTTCTGCTTTAACCTTGTCTTTTAATGTCTTTTGCCCCTCTAATACAATTTGCTGCTCGTGGCTAGTAAGCTCTCTTGTTACAGGGTCAATAACCATGTACTCTTCTTCCACGCCAATGGTAAATTGAGAAGGGGTTGGGGTAGGCATAATGTTGTATTGATTGAAGTGAACGGGTCTTAAAAGTACCTCGTTTTTCTTACATAAAAAAAGGCCGAATCAATTAAGATTCGACCTTTTTAAGATATTGGTATTTATTTATACTAGAAGTTAAAACGTAAACCAATTTGACTGATCCATCTTGCAGCGTAAGCAGCATTTGTAGTGGTGCTCACGTTCCATGGAGTTCTGATAGTTGGGTTAAATCTGAAGTTTACAGGTGTTAAATCTGTAGCACTAGCATATCCTCCAAAAGTAAGAACAGAGAAGTTGTCGTTACCTTGGAAGTAGTTTCTGCCCCAAGTTCTATTGATCATGTTGCCAAAGTTAAACACATCATATGTTAACTGGAATTGGTAACGCTTAGCACCCACTTTAATGTTAAAGTCTTGTGCAATTTTTAAGTCAATAATGTTTGTAAATGGTAGTCTGCTTCCATTTCTTTCAGCAAATTTACCACGGTTGTTTCTGAGGTAAGGATTAGACTGAATAAATGATTCAAACGCATCTCTTTGTTGTTGAGCAGAGTATGTTACACCAGCAACAGTGTTGGTAGCAAAAGACATACCAGCTAATTGTGCTTGTGTAGGGATGAAAATCAAATCGTTTGTTTCACCGTTACCATTGTTGTTGTCTCTAATAGGCCCGTTTAAGTATGTAAAGCTTAAAGGTGAACCTGATTGACCTGTATAAGCAAGCGTAATAGTTGTTGCTAACGTTTTCTTAGCATACTCGAACTTCTTGCTTAAGTAAGTGAAAATTCTGTGACCAGCACTGAAATCAGAGTTAGAACGACCAATAAAGTTACGACCGTTTACAGTTTCCATAAAACGCCATTGGCTAAAGTTTACAGAACTAGTACCATCGTTAACGGCTACTGCATTACCAAAGGTATAGTTTACATCAAATGCAAAACCTGTGTTGGTACGCTTGCTAGCTGTTAATGTAAAGCTGTAAGAATAACCAGTTTTACCTTGGTTGTTGCTTAATAATATAGCGTTATCATAAGGATTAGAACCGTCTGCATTTAGAGGAATACGACCAAGGTTTGCAGTTGGATATACATTTCTGCTACCGATACCATTTGAAACACCTACCGGAGGTAAGATGTTAACGTTGGTATAGTAGATTTCATTTAGGTTTTTGCTGAAGATACCTTCTAATGTACCAGACCAACCATTGCTAAATTTCTTGTCAAGTGCAATAGAAGTTCTAAATAACTGAGGTGTGCTAAATTCTGCAGCAACTAAGTTTAGAGGACCTTTTGTTACACCTGCACCCACTTGTGATGGTAACCATTGGTTATTTGGATCAGGTCTGAAACGGATATTATTTAATTGTGTAGCGTTAGCTGAGTAACCACCCACAAAAATACCATTGTTGTTGTATAAGCCACCAGGCCATACTAGAGGAATACGTCCAGTAAAGATACCGAAACCGCCACGCACAATTAAGTTCTCTTCAGGGATCTTGTAAGTAAAGCCAACTCTTGGAGAGATAGCGATAGGTACTTTAGGTGTTAAACCTGATCTAGCACCTTGTAAATCGTAGTATTGAGCAAACTTAGGAATCGCAACATTGTTGGTATAATCATCAGCCCAAGGAATGCTTAAAAACTTGTAGTAATCTGCACGTACACCAAAGCTCAATGTTAAGTTATCTGAAGGTCTTAACTCATCATTTAAGAATAAAGATCCTTTAGCCATTTTAAATTTAGCAGCAGCATTAGTTGCATCACCTTTACCATTGTCAATCTGAGAGAAGCCTAATTGGTATCCCTGAGGTCTTGCATTGGTTAAGAAGTCATTTAAGTTCGCATAGGTATAGTTACCAAATGTGTTTTGAATGAAAGCATTGTAAACATCATTGTACTCATAATCAACACCAAATTTAAGTGCGTGCTTACCAAGTGTTACTTTAAACTCGTCGTAGAAAGACCAGTTCTTTTGTGTTAATAGGTTTACAGTTGAACTGTTATCTGGTCCAAAAACAATGGCACCAGAACCATCATTGATACGAACTCTTGGGAAGTTTTGACCTAATGGGCTTCTATCATCAGTTACATCTGTGAAAGTAACGAGCATTTTATTGCTCGCATTTTTACCTACTAAACTTTTTAATTCTGCAGAAGTAGAATTGGTTGTTGTAGGGAATTGGAAACCATTGTTGTAGAAGTTGATGGTATTAGCACTTGAAGTAGAGGTATTTAAACGCTCACCTTTTGTATATCTGTTAGATAAAGACAATTTGTGTCTATCGTTAATATTCCAGTCTAATCTTGCAGTGATACGATCTGCATTCACTTCTTCAGTATTGTCTAAGAATCCACCAGCATCATAGTTGAAGTTAGACTTTAAAGTAGCCGCTAAACTATTTAAAACGTTGATGTCTTTTGTGTTACCGTTGTACTGAGAGAAATCAAATGGTTGAGGACGAATGTCTCTTTGTAAATCAACGTTGATGAAGTAGAATAATTTATTTTTTGTAATTGCTCCACCAAGTCTAAAACCATAAGTTTTTTTGCTGAAGTTATTAAGTCTTACAGCATTTTCTTTTAAACCAGTTGGTGTTTTACCAGCTAAATCTTGGTTTTGTAAGAAGTAGTAAACTGATGCAGAAGTTTTGTTTGTACCTGATCTTGTGATCGCATTGATACCACCACCGGTAAAGTTACCTAATGATGCATCAAATGGAGAGATAACAACTTGGAACTGATCAATCGCATCGATAGATAATGGAGCGATAGCAGCTTGACCGCCGTTGGTACCTGAAGCAGATAAACCAAAAACGTCATTGTTAATAGCACCATCCACATAGAATGCATTGTAACGGTTGTTTTGGCCTGCAATAGATACAGCACCTTCAGAACCATTAACCAATTTAGCTTGAGGAACTGCACGTAAGTAATCGTAAATGTTACGACCTACTGTAGGTAAGTTCGCCATTTTATCACGACCAATTGTTGTTTCAGCACCACCTTTACCAGAAGTTTCTGTAGTCTTACGAAGAGCACTTACAGTTACATTTCCGAGGTTGTTTACCTTAGAGGCAAGGGCGAAATCAACTTTTAAAACATCACCTAAGCTAAGGTAGAGGTCAGTCTTTTTTTCGTTTGCATAATTTAAAAATGACACTTCAACAATGTATGGACCACCAGGGTTCATGTTGCTGATGTCGAAACGACCACCTGCACGGCTCTGTACACGGTACGTTGTACCTGTAGGCTCATGGGTTGCTGTTACGGTTGCGCCAACTAATACCTCACCGGTATTTGTTTTTACAGAACCACTCAGGCTACTGGTGGTATTCTGTGCTAGTGCAAATGCTGGTAGGATTAATACCGCAAGTACAAATTGCAAGAGTTTTTTACTAAGCATAAGTTTGATTTTTCAGTTGCAAAGAAAACGAATATTCTGCTACTAATTTCAACAGAGTATTAACAAATTGGCACTTTTTAGGCAAAAACTCACTTTTTTAGCAAAAAACCCCCTTTTTGAGGGGGTTTAGGGGTTAAGATGGGTCAAAAAGTTGGTTGTAAAGGCTATCTTTTGCCATAGGCTTCCTCTTCCTTTTCGTGTTCTTTATCGTATGCCTTGATGATTGCTTTCACTAATTTATGCCTAACCACGTCTTCTTCAGAAAGGGCAATATGAGAAATTCCTTCAATATTTTGCAAAATGCGGCTTGCTTTTTCAAGTCCGCTGCGCATATTCCGGGGTAAATCTATTTGGGTAGGGTCACCAGTAATGATGGCTTTTGCATTGGCGCCAATTCGTGTCAAAAACATTTTTAATTGCAGGTCATTCGTATTTTGCGCCTCATCCAAAATAATAAATGCATTGTCAAGTGTTCTACCACGCATATACGCAAGTGGTGCAATTTCGATGGTACGTGTAGTCATGTAATAGCCTAATTTTTCGGCAGGTATCATGTCATCTAATGCATCATACAGTGGACGTAAATAGGGATCAATTTTTTCTTTTAAATCACCTGGTAAAAATCCAAGATTTTCGCCTGCCTCTACTGCAGGACGTGTTAAAATAATTTTTTTAACTACTTTGTTTTTTAGTGCACGCACTGCAAGTGCAACAGCGGTATATGTTTTACCCGTACCTGCAGGACCAATAGCAAAAACGATATCGTTTTTATCGGCAGCAGCTACCATCTTTTTTTGATTCGGCGTTCTTGCCCTAACTGTTTTTCCATTAGGCCCAAACACTAAAATATCGTTGGGGTTTTTGTCTACAAAATGATCGGTAATTTCTGCGTCATCACCGCCTAAAATTTGCTCAAAATAGTCTTCGCTTAAATGCCCATTGCGTTCTAAATATTGAAGTACTAAACTTACTTTTTCTTTCGCGATATCTATCTGTTCTGGTGCACCACTTAATTTTAATTGTGTGCCACGCGATAAGATTTTTAGAAGCGGAAATTTCTTTTTTAAAACGTCTAGTTTTCCGTTGTTTACGCCAAAAAATTCGATGGGGTTAACGGAGTCGAGGTTAATGATTGTCTCTGTCAAATTACTTGGTTTTAGTGAGGTGGTTAACCAAATTTAATCTATTGGCTACCACTTTTCCAAGCCTTATTTATAAACAAATTGTGAATATTTTTTTAAACCGCAGCTTATTAAAGGGCTTTAAGAGCCGCAATAGTTTGGGTGGGGTTCTTCGATTTAAAAACGGTATTGCCTGCCACCAAAACATCGGCACCTGCGGCTAAAATTTCTGGTGCATTTTGTAGGGTTACGCCGCCATCAATTTGAATGAGGGTGCTTGCATTTTTTTGCACTATCAATGCTTTGAGTTCAGCAATTCTTAAAAGTGTTTGTGGAATAAATTGTTGACCACCAAATCCAGGATTTACACTCATCAAGCAAACGACATCAATATCTTGAATCACATCAGTAAGGGTTTGAATAGGCGTGTGTGGATTAAGCGCTACACCTGCTTTCATGCCTAGTTGTTTTGCTTGCTGTAAGTTTCTGTGAAGGTGGGGGCAAGCTTCTATGTGAACGGTATAAACATCAGCACCTGCTTTTTTAAAAGCTTCTGCATATTTTTCTGGCTCCAAAATCATAACGTGCACATCACAAATTTTGGAAGTTGCTTTTCTGATTTGTTCGATGATGGGAAGGCCAAAACTAATGTTGGGCACAAACCTGCCATCCATAACATCGAGGTGATACCAATCGGCGGCACTATTATTGAGCATATCACAATCTTTTTGAAGTTCTAAAAAATTGGCACTTAATAAGGAAGGGGCAATGATTGGCATATACAGGTTTTGTGCAAATTTCAACTTTTTTGAGCAACCATGCTATTTTTTAGCGGCATTTATTCTTGAAATGGCTTCCGAAGCTTCTGATAAGCTATTGTCTAGGTTGAAGGCTAGTTGATAAGCGTTGATGGCTTTGTCTGATTGCCCTAATTTTTCGAGACATTTGGCAGTCCAATAATGCGCTCTTGCATCTGTAGGTTTTACTGCGGTCGCGGTTTCAAAAAATTCTATTGCAGCAGTGTATTTTTGTTGATCAAAATAAATCCAACCAACTTCTAAATATGCGTCGAGGTAGTAATAATTTTTTTGGATACAGGCATTAAATTTTTCGATCGCAGTTGCGACATTGCCTATGTTTTCGTAATAGAGTCCAGCTATATAATAGCTATGTGCGATATAGTTTCTATCCGGTTTTTGAGCGGTAACCTTGTCGCATAATTCAAGTGACATTTTATTTTTTTGTGCAGCATACAAATTGGCAAGTGTTAAAAGTACATCTGGTGAACTGTAAATAGCTGCTGCGCTCGAAAAGCTTTTAATTGCGAGCGCTGTATCTGTGTTACGAAGCGCAAGTTCCCCTTTCCTAAACCAGTTGCCATAGTTGCCTGAATCTCTTGTAATAAGAGAGTCTATTTGTGATAGGGCTTCTTTTGTTAAGTTCAGGCTATCCATGGCATCTATAAGTTGCACCCGAAGCGCTGTGCTGTCCGGAAAACGCTCTATTTGTTGCATTAACTCTTGTACAAAACCGGGATATACTCCGGTTTTATTGGCTTTATCGTCGCTGTCTTTTGGACTATTACAGCTAAAAGTTAGCATGGCAAAAATGATACATAGGAATAAGCGCATCTTCAAAAATAACCCCAAATTTTAAATCTCCTGACAATGCGCTGACATAAAAATCTTAAAACATACCTACTTTTGCATCCTCTTAACACCTATTTATGAAATTATCTACCGCTTTTTATTTGTTGCTGTGTACACTATTTGTGTCTCCAACTATAGCGCAGTATGCGACTGTGGACACGGTGCATTTTGCTGGAGAAAAATATTTTAAAAATGTTAGACAATTAACCTTTGGTGGTGATAATGCAGAAGCTTATTGGAGTTACGATGGTAAATCCATTGTATTTCAAAAAACAAATCCAAAGGAAGGTGTTTTTTGTGATCAAATATTTGCAGGAAAAGTTCCAGTGACGGATGCGCAAAAATTTACGCCAAAAATGATTGGCACCGGAAAGGGACGTTCTACCTGTGCTTATTTTTTACCAGACGGTAAACATATTATTTATGCATCTACACATTTGGGTGCCGATTCTTGTCCGCCAACACCGGACAGGGCAAAATATGGCAACAAGTATATTTGGCCACTCTATAATAGTTACGACATTTTTATGGCAGACATGTCTGGTAAAATTGTACAACAAATTACGAGTGCTAAAGGATATGACGCAGAGGCAACACTTTCACCAGATGGTAAAAAAATGATTTATTGTTCTGATAAAAGTGGTGACTTGGAGCTCTATGTGATGGATTTAAAATCGGGCAAAGAAATTCGTGTAACCAATGAGCTAGGATACGATGGTGGTGCGTGGTTTAGTCCAGACGGAACAAAAATTGTATGGCGTGCGAGTAGACCTAAAACACCCGAAGCGATTGCAGAATACAAATCTCTACTTGCTGAAGGAATGGTGGCGCCAACCAATATGGAAGTATTTGTTGCAAATGCAGATGGTTCTAACGCAAAACAAATTACAGCACTTGGTCAGGCCAACTGGGCGCCTAATTTTACGCCGGATGGTAAACACATTATTTTTTGTAGCAACCACGAATACAAAAGAGGATTTCCATTTAACATGTACCTCATTGATTTAGAAGGGAAGGGGTTAGAAAAAATTAGCAGGGATAAAGGTTTTGACGCGTTTCCAATGTTTAGCCCTGATGGTAAAAAAATAATTTTCGCTTCTAACAGAAACAATGGTGGAACAAGGGATACCAACTTGTTTGTAGCAGACTGGGTAGAATAAATCCAAATCCTTTATATTAGCATTATAAATTCAAACAATATGGCAACAGGACTTTTACATTTGCATAATTTTTTACGCTGGATAATTTTAGTTTTATTACTGATATCAATTGTAAAAGCATACACTGGTTGGCAGTCAAAAAAAGAGTTTGTTGCTGCAGATAAAAAAACTTGGTTGTTTACCATGATTGCGGGTCATATCACTTTGCTGCTTGGTCTCTATCAAGTGCTAGCAGGACGCATTGGAATTTTTACAACAGAAGTTGCCGCTGGTACATCTGTAATGAAAGATAAATTTTTACGTTTTTATTGGGTAGAGCATCCCGTTACCATGATTGCTGCGATAGTATTTTTAACACTGGCGCATGGTGTTGCAAAAAAAGATTTAGATAGCACCACCAAGTATAAAAAAGCGTTTTACTTTTTTGTAATTGCACTGGTATTAATATTAGCAGGCGTGCCTTGGCCTTTTAGAGGTGTTGAAATTGCGCGTCCATTATTTCCGGGCATGTAATTTAATACCCTTTTATACCCTTGCTCCGAGTTCAATAATTTGACAGTTTTTAATGTCTGTCCCGTCAATATCTATTTTGATGAGGGTTCTCACTTTTTGCCAGCCCTGTTTACCAGCGGCTCCTGGATTGATATGTAAACAAGCAAGCGCAGGATCGTAGATGACTTTTAAAATATGACTATGGCCACTTATAAATAACTGTGGTTTGTAAGCAGCAATTATTGGCTTTGTTACTTTATTGTAGTTAGGAGGGTAGCCGCCTATATGAAACATCATCACCCTTACGCCTTCTATTTCAAATTGTAAGCACTCTTCAAATTCGGATCTAATATCCTGTCCGTCAATGTTGCCGTAAACACCGCGAAGTGGCTTTATAGCGCGCAGTTGTTTGGCTACTTCATAGCTACCAAAATCCCCAGCATGCCAGATTTCGTCGCAATCAGCAAAGTGTAACGCTACTTTAGGATCCAAATAGCTATGGGTATCTGAAATAAGGCCAATTCGTTTCATTTTACGCTGGTATGAGCCGCAAACTACTCAATATTGGCATGTCTAAACCTAATTTTAATAATTATCAGGGCTTTTGTATATTCGTAACAATACAGTAATCGAAAAAATAAATCATGAAAAAATTAGTACTCGCTTTGTTCGTGTTTGCATCCTTTGTTGCAACCGCGCAAGAAGCACAAAATTTTACCGTTAACGGTACCCTTCAAAATATTGCTTTGCCGGTAAACAAGGTATACTATTCTTATAGAGCCGACGGCGTAACGGTAAGAGATAGCGTAGCTCCAACCGACGGGAAATATAGTTTCTCAGGTAAAATAGCGGAGCCTTTAATGGTGACCATTTTTGTTCGTTATAAAAATGATGCAACAGGTAAGCCTATTAAAATGGTTCAACCACGCGACTATGCTTCTGTATTTGTAGCGCCAGGAACTGTTCAAGTAAGTTCTACAGATTCATTTAGTAATGTTAAAGTGAAGGGATCAAAAGCCCATGAAGCTTATTTGTCATTGACTGAAAAAACAAAACCGGTAAACGAGAAAATGCAAGCGGCAAGTAAAGCATATAGTGCTGCCTATCAAGCTAAAGACTCGGCAACCATGAAAACACTCGATGCAACATTTGATGCACTAGATCTTGAAATGAAAGAAGTGTACAAAGGGTATTTAGCAACCAATAATAATTCTCCAATAGCCATGTATGCGCTAGGTCAGATGGCCGGTTGGGACATCAATCCTGAGGTTGTGGAGCCCATTTATAAAAGTTTGGCTGAGCCTGCCCGCGCCACCCCAAGTGGAAAGGCTTTTGCAGAAAAAATAGAAACGGCTAAAAAAACAGCGGTAGGTGCCATGGCGATGGACTTTACCCAAAACGATACCTTGGACGTACCCGTTTCACTGGCTAGCTTTAAAGGCAAATATGTATTAATTGATTTTTGGGCGAGCTGGTGCGGTCCTTGCCGTCAAGAAAACCCAAATGTGGTGAAAGCATTTCAAACTTACAATGCTAAGGGCTTTACCGTATTAGGTGTAAGCTTAGATCAGCCAGGTGCTAAAGACAAATGGATAAAAGCCATTCATGACGACAATTTAACATGGACGCAGGTATCTGATTTAAAGTATTGGGACAATCAAGTTGCTAAACAATATGGTATTCAAGCTATTCCACAAAACTTCCTTGTAGACCCTGCTGGCAAGATCATTGCCAAGAACATTAGGGGGGAGGAACTGTCATCTAAGCTTGCTACTATTTTCAAATAGCCAAAATAAACATTGAAAATCAAGGAGTTACGTAATTTTTCACAAATTCTGTAAATTTCTCCCCGTTTTCTTCGTATTTCGGTTACATTCTAATATCTTTGCAGCCCCAAAAATTGTATGTCTAAACAACCGTTGATCAAACAAGATGGAGTTATTCTAGAAGCACTGAGCAATGCTATGTTCAGAGTTAAGCTAGAAAATGGCCACGAAATACTGGCTACCATCTCAGGAAAAATGAGGATGCACTACATCAGAATTTTACCTGGCGATAAGGTCGGCGTTGAAATGAGTCCATACGATTTAAGTAGGGGTCGGATTATTTTTAGGTACAAATAACCGGGTA